>NZ_SCOO01000080.1:0-3319 GCF_005502415.1 Pseudomonas sp. G(2018)
AAGCAACCCCATGACCGCCGGGGGAGCCTTGATTACCAGCCACCCGGTAAAGGGACCGCTGCGCTTCAGTCCTCACCCGTTCGGTGCTCGCCTGCAAGCAGGCTGCGCGCCGCGTGCGGCTTCCGGGCCGACCCTTGACCAGGCAAAAGCCAAAGAAACATTCAGGTCATGCGTATTTACGTAATTACTTGCTTATGTATGTGCGTTCCGTCATCGCGAGAATGTCGGCCATATACGTGTAAGAGCTATGCGACAGGTCGAGTTGAGCAGGAAATAAGCTTATTGTGTAATTACGTATGTACGTACATGCGTAACTATTGCATTATGTAAGCCCGCTCATTGTTAAATAGAGAAAAACACCCATGCAACATCCATGGAAGCACGCATTTCATTCGGGCATGAGCTCGGCATCTGACCTTCGGGCGGCTATCCAGGCTGGTGTAGCAGTAGGTGTTGTTGCGAATCTTCTGACCAATGCACAGGTGTTTCTGGCTTTGCCGAAGTACCTCGATCGTGGAGGGAAGGTGTTCGTGGATTCCGGTGCCTTCACGGCGTTTCAAAAAAGAGAAGCCATGCAGTGGGATAGAGTTTTTTTCACGTACGACGCATTAATCAATCAAACAGACTTTCCGGGCAATCTGTCCATCGTTGCTCCCGACGTTGTAGGTGATCAGACTGCCACGCTGAATTTATGGCACGAGCATGCGACTCAGATCAGTGGTTGGATCGCACGAGGTGTTCGGGTGATCGTTCCCCTGCAGAAGGGCGTCTTTAGTGCTGGCTTTATGCTTGAAAAGGCAACTGAGATTTTTGCCTCAAGCAAATTCGCAGCAGGAATTCCGTCAAACCTTGAGGCGATGACAGCCGCCGATTGCGCAACACTTTGGCATCATGATTTTCACATCCTTGGTCGCGTGAAGCTAACGCCAGATCTCTCTCTTAAGCTCGAAGCTCTAGGCAGGAATAACCCCGGGGCGCAATTCACTTCAGATGCAAACTGGCTTCGGTCGCGCTTGAAGAAAATCAGCGCGATTCAGACATCAAAGCCTGACATGCGTTATCAGCTTGAAACGCGCAGAACGCAGGCGGTCAGGGCTGTTCTGGACTTCGACTCCTACGGGTGCGCAATAAGTATTTAGGTATGTACGTACGTACGCCAGAGCCAAAGCTTCTCAATTGTCGGTGATATACGAAGTTTAGGGACGCAGGGGAGGGGAGGCATAATGGGGCTTATTTTTCCCAGCATAAGTCAGTTCGCTGGCCTTTCAGATGCATAGCGCTGCCGGCATGCCTGTCCCAGGGCGTCGCCAACCCACCATCGCGCCAAGCGAGCGAGCGTCCGATGGCCAACACCTCACCCTATCGTGGATGTGCTTCACCGGCGACCGCCGTGCTGATGGCATTAGCGTAAGCCCCCCGCAAAGGCATGCCAGCATGCGAGTGGCAGCCCCGCATTACATGGTATTTATTTGCGCAGTTACGTACGTACGTGTTTACGTAAGTACGTAAGCAATGTTATTATATTCTCATTGAAACGAATCAATGAGGAAGCTCGCAATGACCATGCAAACCGCACTAAATCTTGCTGTTGAAGCCCTAGATCTTGCCATTAAGTGTGGCGGCGAACTTGACCGTGAGATTTACGTTGTTGCGAAACAAAAGCTGGAAGCAATGGTGCGTGCCGTCGTTGAGTACGGCGCGAAGATGGACCGTGATGAGCGATCACCGGACGGTGACGATTACAACCAATTGATCTCGATTCTAGAAATCATTTAACCCCGGCGCCCGGTACGCCGGGACGCTTCACCAGTTCAAGGAGCAAACCATGATTCTTAATAACGATCGCAACACTGACGCAGAGGATGTCGGGGTTCTGCTTCACGCAATTTTCACTTACGCGGAAGCCAATGCAGAGCAGTTGGATCGCAGCCTTGTTGCAGCGGGATACGGCAATTTGCTTGAGTTGGCAAAGGAAGCAGCGAAAGAAGTGGCTTTGCTGCACGACGATGAGGGGGACTTGTGGGATGGAGTCGTTTGGTATGAGCGACTGGCCGATTTGGGTGATGATAGTCTTGCAGCAGGGCTGTTTGCTACCGACGATCCAGATGTGACAGCCCTTGTGGTCAGGTGGCTGCTTACCTTTGGTTACGTAGAATTGTCTCGCGGCGGAAAGCGCTGGTCATTCGACACCGATCAAGTGGCTGAGTGGGATGAGGACGAGGAAGAGTTTCATTTCCGTGGTTACCATGGGCTTACCGATCCTACTGTTGAATCAGTAACCCGGTTCATCAACCAGATCTAACGATGGTCGGCCACACTTGTCCCGGTACGCCGGGGTTTCAAAGTAAACACGCTGTTCTGGCCCGCCACTGTTGCGGGCTTTTGCAGTAGAGGGGCCGCTTTGGTGTCCACAAAATCGAAGGATTAGCGACATGCCGCTACCGAAACGCAAAAACATGAGCCTGCGCGAGCAGGAGACGGCCGCGAAGGCTCAGTGCTACGACTGGAATACTAAGCACGAGGAAGGAATCACAGTGACCTACGAAGAGCGTCTTGGTTCTGGTGAAACGATCCAGACCAAAACCAGCGGCAAGGCATTTGTCATGTGCTGCGAGCCGGTGATTTTCGTCGAGGATGTTTCGGGCGCTGTTTCCCTTGACCACTGCACTTTCGTCGCCGAAATCGCTGCCGCGTAGGGAACGCCGAATGACCACCAACAACGTTTCAGAGGAATCCTCACTTTCCAGCGCTGAAGCCGATCAGCTGATCGGCCAGAGAGTCACCGGGGTAGTTGCAACTGAGTTTGGGCTGACCTTGACCTTCGCCAGTGGTGCAGTGCTGGAAATAACCGGCCACACCTACAGCGATTGCGCGCTGGGTATGGAGTTCTCACAAGCTGTTCAGGTGTAGAAAACTCCCACGAGATGCAGAGCGAAATTCGAGTAGTGTTTAAGCCGCCAGTCCATTGGTTGCCGACAACGTAAATCCACCGCCTTGTCGCGCTCCTCGGCAGTAGGAGAGGGGCAAATTTACTCGCAAACCCTCCGCGCCGATCGAGCGTGGATCTACTGGCCAACTCCTCACCCCTCGTGCATATGCCTTACCGGCGATCGCCGGCCGTGCCGTGCCGATCGGGACCGGCCTCGATCACCTGCAGCATCTGCCGGCGCCGCCGGCATCGAGCAGCTGACCAGGTGCTGGCCCGTGCGCGTCGACCGACGTGCACCAGGTGCGCGATCAGCCGCGGGAAAGAGCAGGGCAGGGCACGGCCACCTGGCGGTGGCCACCGGCGCCGCCGGCACCTGCAGGAGCACCGATC
>NZ_SCOO01000081.1:0-2761 GCF_005502415.1 Pseudomonas sp. G(2018)
AGGTGGCCGTGCCCTGCCCTGCTCTTTCCCGCGGCTGATCGCGCACCTGGTGCACGTCGGTCGACGCGCCCGGGCCAGCACCTGGTCAGCTGCTCGATGCCGGCGGCGCCGGCAGCTGCTGCACGTGACGTGATCGAGGCCGGTGTCGATCGGTATGGCCGGCGATCGCCGGTGAAGCATATCCAGGAGGGGGTGCCGTGTTGGCCAGCGGATCCGCGCTCGATCGGCGCGGCGGGTTTGGCGACGTCCAGGGCCATGCGCTGCAGGCGGCGCCGGTGGCCACCGCGAGGTGGCCGTGCCCTGCCCTGCTCTTTCCCGCAGCGGATCGCGCACCTGGTGCACGTCGGTCGATGTGCCCGGGCCAGTACCTGGTCAGCTGCTCGATGCCGGCGGTGCCGGCAGTTGCTGCAGGTGTTCGTGATCGAGGTCGGTGCCGATTGGCGCGACCAGCGCGACTAAACAAAGATTCACCCAGTTGCACTGGTAGAGCGCTTCATCAGCTGTCGTGGTCTGTCACCCTGCCGTGACTGACGAAACGCTCTCCGGTACAACCGCGCTGTTTGGAATATTGAGTCTTGGATCAGTCGAGAAGCAACGAAAACGTATTCACCGAATAGAGCATCACACTCCACCCTGCAGCAGAAATATAGGGTCCAAACGGAAAGACTGCCGAATCGGTTGTGGGATGAACGCTAACAAATCGTTTAAGTGAATACACCAAGATGCCGAATAATGCGGCTAAAAACACAGTGAATGGCAGAATCTGCCACCCGCCCCAAGCCCCGATAACACTCACCAATTTCAAGTCGCCATGACCAATACCTTCCTGGCCGGTGGCCACGCGAAAGAGCCAGGAGATAATCCATAGTGACGTGTAACCGCCGATAGCCCCCCATAATGCGGCCGAGCTCGTAGTGTACAAACCGAAGTTATTCACTATCAAACCAGCCCATACAAGCGGTATGACAATTATATCCGGTAGGATCTTGTGATCAGCATCGATCAAACTTACTGCGATCAAAGACCACGTCAGCACGATGAAGACACACCCTTCGAGCGTAAGGTCGAAATGGTGAATGACTCCAGCGCTCAGTAAACCACAGGCAATGACAACAAGCGTTTGGCGCGTCGCTGAGTGAGGGTTGTTGAATTCAGGCAGAGACCGATGATCTGCCGAAAGCCCAAGAATGTCCCTGGCCTCCATCTCCCATTGCCGGAACAGGTACCTGGGTATCCAGGCTACGACAACGTTGATAGCACCACCTGCAATGATCCCAATCGCGAACACGACAGCAAAAAGGGTCAGACTATCTGACATGTTCTTCCTCCTTGATCGAGCTTGTTGTGCCAGCACCAGTGAACCATTCGGCCTCACCAACTTCCGCATCCGGATGGGTTGCGAGGACGCAGAGGCCTTCATAGCCCGCCCAAGAAAGTAATCGCCCTGGAGCCAGGTCCTGGGCGGCTTTACAGAGCGCCATAATGTCCTGCGGGAGTTCGCCATTCTTGGTAGCGATCCCGCGTTTGACTCCGACCACGGCAAGCGTGCAGTCATGAGTACGTTCGGAGTCTCGTTCGGTCCGCCGTGCTTTCACATACTCGTTCATGGAGGTGACGCCGAGAGCTCTCATGGACGCCACGGTTGAAAAGCGGTCGCCTCGGTAATCAAGCAGTCGATCCAACGGATCTTCTTTGATAAAGGTCAAAAGATCATCGGCACTTTCAAGGAGCCGGACACCTTCAAACTCACGCATGCTTCTTCCTCTGGCCGGCCAAATAGAGCGACCGAATGATTCCAATCGGGTCGGATGCCAGCTTTTGAGCTCCGAGGTCATATGAGGGGGTTACGTCATGGGGCGAGGGATCGAGCAGGTACAGCAATTCGTGACGAAGATCCAAACTTTCGTACAGCGCCGAAGCGCGGGGGTCACGCCCTTCGTCAAGGCTGATTTCAGCAAGATGCTGCAGTTCAACTACCAGACTGTCACGCGCCTGGGCGTATGCGACGCGTGACGCTACATCACCGGGTGCTTCCCCGCTGACCACGGGATGGCTATCTGAAGAAACGCGAGGATAGGCGCATACAAACCTTGAGTAAGGCTCGTCCCTAAGAATTCTGTCCAAAGTAGTACGAGCGTCTTCCGTTGAGTTGCTCCATCGCTCATTGCCCATCCGGGCCAAGGATCCATCAGACAGCTGAGTCCACGGACCAATGAACAGCGATTGCTCATAGATACGACGAACACTTCGATATTTGACGCTTGCTAATGCCGCGCTGACTAATGCCAGTAAGTACCTATCGCGCATTGCTGAGCCTCCGTTAGGTCAATTCAAGTTTTGCCAATAGGATTGACGAAATATGTTTTCGTATTCTAACCATGATACAGATTTATATAGGTGATATTCAGCGCATCAGGAACGAAATCGGTCGCGCTTCTGCTCAAGGGTCAGCCCGGAAGCCGCACGGGGAGCACCGCCTGCTTGCAGGCGAGCACCGAACGGGTGAGGACTGAAGCGCAGCGGTCCCTTTACCAGGTGGCTGGTGATAAAGGCTCCCCCGGCGGTCATGGGGTTGCTTCTCCCCCATGGCCGTTGGGGTCAGAGGCCGACTCGCTCCCTTCCTGGAGGGAAGGGCGGGGGGATGGGTTTGGCCGCCGCCGGCGGCCGGTATTGGCCGTCATCCACAAATCCACGGTCTGTGTTAGGGGATGGGTCAGGGGATCCCCGTGCAGGCGGTGGGGTTCGTGGGTGATCGGTGCTC
>NZ_SCOO01000082.1:0-2642 GCF_005502415.1 Pseudomonas sp. G(2018)
CGCCGGGGGAGCCTTGATTACCAGCCACCTGGTAAAGGGACCGCTGCGCTTCAGTCCTCACCCGTTCGGTGCTCGCCTGCAAGCAGGCTGTGCGCCGCATGCGGCTTCCGGGCCGACCCTTGACCAGGCTTTAAGCAAGATTAGTGATGCTTAAGACTTTGGACGCTTTGGTGGGGGAGTATTATGTGTAACAGGTCGATCGAGTTCGACTTTTGCTTTAGGCGCAGAAAACATCAACCCCAGCGGCTCACGGTTATGGCTCTTATATTGGGCTTCTTTCCTCAACCGGGCATCCCCAACTTGTTTCAGAATGCTAGGCCAGTTCTTTTCAACAAACTGTTTGGGTAGCAAGTCTGGATCAATCGGAATTGCCTTTAGCAGGTCCAACCCGTAATCGTAAAACGCGTCTTTGCCATTTCGGGAAAGAGCCAATTCGTGAATCCGTTTGAATAGAGGAACGGCTTCACGATAACCGTCCTCAACGAGTATTTCACGTAGATAGCAGTTGGATGCACGAATGGCCAACTGCGTACGAACAGACTCCCGTTCACGATTGCCGCACCAGGGGGCATATAAGTTGAACAGACGAGATTGTAGGCACGACACTGGGTCAATAATGGCAATGCGTACATCATCTAATACGACTGACTCCAAATACTTGTAAATGTCAGCAAGTGAAACACCGGCAATGGCATCAAGAATATCGATAACGATCTTGCGATCACCATCCCAAGCGATTTCTGCAGCAGCCAAGTTCGGAGTATGATCGTCAATAGTGGCGCGACGAAAACTAACGTTCATTCGATCTTCGCAGAAACCAACGGATCCCTGCCTGCCAATAAAGTCGAGATCATCGCTAGTTGCGAATTGAAGTTCCTCGCCGGTCATCTCGTCTAAGAGATATTCCCGTGCCCACAGTGACAACGCCTGACCACCAACTACTATCAGACCATATTGGTCTACAGCTTCGCGTTCTGGCGACCTATAAACGTCCTTGATCCTCTCTTTGAAATACAGAAAGAGTTCGGAACGCTCAAAGTGATCAGGGGTTTGTGAAGTGCCTTCAGGGAAATCTGGGCTGCCTTCAGAACTCATTCAGACAATGCCAGGAAGGCCGGAGGAGCGATTCGCTGACGACGTTGCTGAGATCCCGCCGGTTTACGCATCACCGCTTTAATGCGTTCGGCAGAAGCCTCCAGATCGGCAGGTTGTGCAGACGCGACTGCAGACATGAGGACATCACGCCGCGAGCGCTTGCCTTCCATGATCGCAGCGAAACTGCTTGGTGATTGGTCTGGTTGGCGCATAACGTCGCTCCAGCAAGGTGGGTATGGGGTAATCCTAGCACGAGGGCTGATACCCGTCGATGGCCCGTCAGGATGGCTACTGTGCAGCCTCAAGAGCTTTGAAGCCCTGAATGATGGTGCCAGTCGAGAGTGCCAAGCGTAGAGGGCTCGTATTGGTCTCCACAAAGTCCAGGTCGCGATAGTAGCTTGCTGCCTTTTCATCCTTGGCATCGACGAGGATGAAAGCCACGCCAGAATGCTTGGAGATCTCGTACACACGTCGAAAGAAATCAACCATTAGTTGCTTGCCGATTCCTTTGCCTTGCTGACCTTTGTCAACAGCCAAACGGCTGAGCAGGACTGCCGGCATTGGGTAGCGCGGCATCTTTTTCATCTGCTCTTCGCTGAGGGCGGACTCCACCACGGAGGCGTTGGCCAGGGTGTAGTAGCCTATCAGCTGGCCATCCTCAACAAGCATGAACGTCCTGGAGACGTTGCGCCTTTCGTCTTGAGTGGCCTGTTGGGCTATGTAGGTATTCAGGGCAGGGTGAAGACCGCAATCAAAAGCTTTGCGGTCTATCGACTTGTCATACGGAACAGTGCTGAATTCCATTTCCTAAAGCCTTAGCGCAGCGTGAGCAAGGCCTGGAGTTTGGCGTTTGGCGGAGGGGGATTGTCGAGCATCTCACGAGCGACAGCCGAATTAATAACGGTGAGGCCTTCCAAATCCACCAAGTCGACAACCACGGCTTCATGTTGGTTGTGTGCAATACCGTCCATCAAGGCCTGCATCTGTTGCTGCAGCTCCTTAATCTCCTTCTGCATCGCCGCCATTGACGGCTTTTCAACATGCTTGACCTTTACCCCACCTCGAAAGCGTTGGTAAGCCCTCAAACGCACTGTATGAAAAGTCTTGACCTCTTCGTACCGCAACGGGTCACCTGAAAATGCGAGCGTCACAAAGCGACCACTGCCGGCTTCCTGAAACAGGGGCTGGCCTTTTGCGGTTGGTTGGGACTTCGATTTATCGGTCATGTGAACACCTCGTCTATGCCAAGACTACCACATAAAGCTTGACATCGCCGCGCCTGATGGTGTGACGAAATTGAGCTGGCTATTCAAGCTTTTAAGATGTAGGCAGGGGGCCAAAATACACCTTCTATTCCGCCGACTCCAAACTCTTTCACTGACGATCACTGGCCGCGCCGTGCCGATCGGCACCGGCCTCGATCACCTGCAGCAACCGCCGGCGCCGCCGGCATCGAGCAGCTGACCAGGTGCTGGCCCGGGCGCGTCGACCGACGTGCACCAGGTGCGCGATCAGCCGCGGGAAAGAGCAGGGCAGGGCACGGCCAC
>NZ_SCOO01000083.1:0-2127 GCF_005502415.1 Pseudomonas sp. G(2018)
ACCGTGGACGACAACGAATGCATACAATGCTTGAGCACTTTGAGGAGGAAGGGACATGTTGACGTGTCGCGAAATGTCAGAACTTGGCTCAGATATTATTGATCATCGACTAACCTTTAAAACGCGTCTCGGGGTACTTATGCATTTAAGTATGTGTGCACGCTGCCGCATTTATATAAAACAGCTAGAGTTAACCTCAAACACACTTAAAAAAATCTCTATCGATGACGAATATGTCGATACAGACTCCATACTGAAGTCTGTCCGCAAGCCTGACGACTGAGTTTGGAGGCTTCAAGCAATGACATTGATGCGGAAAATAAGTGTGTATAATCTAAACCTCCTGCGTGGTGATGCCGCAATAGTGCGTCTGCGTGGGTGGCCACCTACGTGGACCCGCAAGCAGTATACAGATTTCGCTTGTTGTGCATTATTTTTTAGAGTTACTGAGACTAACTCTCTTTCGACTTTTAGTAGTGTTGGGGTTTGAATTAATCATGTTTCTAGATTGCACTTCCGAACTGTCCATTCTTTAGGGTCTCAATACAGCGTTCGCGTGATGGGTAAATTAATGGTTATAGTTTTTCGCTAATTAATCATCAACATATTCATTCTGCTATGACAGGTGCTGCGCGTTATTGCTTTACTGGTGTATTAGCACGATTTCAGGTTGATATTTAGGCTGATCTCCTTGCGTGCAGCAATGCGGCAACCTGTTAATCACTTACAATGTTAGTGCAGCCGAAATTGCGAGATGAATCTGCTGCCAGTCTTTAGCTCTTGTCCTTCTGAATCGGACATTATCATTTTCACAAGATGCAGGACCGTAAGCCGCCCTTAGAGCATACTGAGCTGCGCGAGGGAGGGGAGAGAGCGGAAATTTTTACTGTGGCCGTAACATTTTCAAACCTTTTCTATCTGATGTAGATAGCCGCGCTCCATACTGGGTTGAATGGAGGCTTTTTTGTTCAACGTAAACGACGGAGATCTGTATGACCCATAGCTTTTTCGAGCAGGCTCCTACACCGACGCCAACGCTGGTGCTGGTTTGTAAGCGACCCTCCCTAGGTTTCGGTAAGCAACGGCTTGCAGCCCAGATAGGCATAGAGCGTGCGTACGAGGTCGCTGAGTGCTTGCTCGACTGTGGTGTTGAAGATCTGTATCAATGGCCTGGTAATACCATAATTGCACCTGATCATGCCGATCATCTCGGCTGGGCAAAATCGAGGGCACCTTTTGCTCAATGCATACCCCAAGCTCAAGGAAATCTCGGTGAACGATTAAATACCCTTGACCAGACACTTCGAACTCAAAGCCATGAGTGTTTAATTTTCATTGGTAGTGATTCGCCGGCAATCACGCTGACAGACTATCAAAATGTGCTCAACGCGCTCTGTGAGCACGATACAGTGTTAATCAACGCTCGTGATGGAGGTGTTGTGCTTATGGCCTCATCCAAACCGTGGCCAAGCCTAGTAAATCTACCGTGGAGTACTGCGAGTTTAGGAGGTGCACTTCGAAGCACCTGTCTAGATAACGGTCACTCTGTTGTGTGTATCGGTGAATGCTTCGACATTGATGAAGCAATAGACTTCGATATATTACGCTCAAGTTTAAAGTTTGATTTGCGTCCCGCAAGATTGCGATTGATTGAAGCGATTTCTGACCTTAAAGGAGCACTTTGTGACTAACCACAATCGCCTCAGTGTGGTGATCCCTTGCTTGCATGATGAACTGGAGCTTCCAAGACTGCTCACCGAACTAGCTGAGTGCTCTTTCACAAGTCTCACTGAGTTGCAGGTGATAGTCGTCGATTCTGGAAATAGTGAGCTCTGTCGAGAAATCTGCCGGA
Source organism: Pseudomonas sp. G(2018) (assembly GCF_005502415.1). Classification (NCBI taxonomy): domain Bacteria; kingdom Pseudomonadati; phylum Pseudomonadota; class Gammaproteobacteria; order Pseudomonadales; family Pseudomonadaceae; genus Pseudomonas; species Pseudomonas sp. G(2018). The sequence goes on from NZ_SCOO01000083.1 coordinate 1,853, forward strand.
ACCACAATGCAACATGGGTTTCATCTCAACCTAATCGTGGGCTTCAACTGCGTTTCGGTGCAAGTTTGGCGGAATCTGAATTGCTGTGGTTCTTGCATGCTGATGCTAAGCTCACTGGTGATCCTATCGGCAATATAAGAATCGCTCTACAGAATGGTGCAATGGGGGGCTATTTTGCTTTTCGCTTTGCAGGCAAGCCTGAGTGGCAAGGACGTCTGCTTGAGTATCTAATCAACTTGCGAAATACGTTCGGAGTTCCCTATGGTGACCAAGGT
>NZ_SCOO01000084.1:0-2090 GCF_005502415.1 Pseudomonas sp. G(2018)
CCCGCAGACTTTAGTGGGGTGAGTAGCTTCCAGCGCTTAACCAATAGCCACTGCAGTGATAGGCATGTTAGCCCCTCATTCCAGCTGTAATCTAACACGCAGTGGCCATACAACAAGGCGTTTGTTTTGATAAAAAGACACAGGACATGCGAAGAATATTAATTTAATCCGAATTAATTACTCATCGGGGGATTTTCTTAGTCGGAATTAACGGACTATTTGGTGGTGTTTTGTCTTCCCTGTCGCGACGGCAGTCAGAAATTCTTGCACCTATGCTAGCAAATTTTTATTGAACCAGGCATGGCCCGTTAGGGGCTGTAATTTATTTCTCGTTTTTTTTGTAACAACAAACCAGCAGAATCATCTGACTAGCTGTGAGTGGCAACGAATGTCATTGCACCTAATTAGATTTTTGCCCGTCAGGAGAAACACAATGAAAAAATTTCAAGAATCCACGGTATCTCTGAAAATCGCCAAGCCTTTGGCTGCAATGGTATCTGCGGCAGTGCTTGCCGCATCCCTCGCTGGTCCAGTGATGGCTGCTACCCCTTGTAATCCTTGCGCGGCAAAAGCTCCCGCGGCAGCCATGGCAAATCCTTGTGCTGCAAAAAAACCGTGTGCTGCAAGCATGAAAACCACTAAAAACCCTTGTGCTGGTAAGAACCCATGCGCGGCAAAAAATCCGTGCGCAGCCAATCCTTGCGCCGCTAAGGCTCCTTGTGCAGCGAAGAAAAAATAACTTCGAGATAGAGGTTCAATAAGGGCATTCCTGCTCCGCGTCAAAGAAGCATTCGAGCATTTGACGTGCAATACAACTTGTCACACCGACATGGCCCGTATTCGAATACGGGCCATGTACGATATGACTTGGCGTCAATATTTTCTGTTATAAGCTTTTAGTAGAGTATTTTATTGGCTCGAAAAAATGGAAATTATCTCCGAGTACTCAACTAGACACCTTCAGCATAAAGCCGAATTTTTTCTGTCTTAAGATCACCCTGCCCGACAGTGCGACAATGGCCAGGTCTCGTCTGAACTTGAGACCTATTTAGTAAGCTACCGAGCTAATTGAGCATTTTGCACCAAAAAGATCAGCTCGCGAAACCTACTTGATCATTCCTTATAACCGACGATTCAGGAATTCGACTCAAAAGCCTCGCCAGGGTCGCTCACCCGACTAGGACGCTAAGCAACGTTTGATCCGTCGCAGCTAAACTCAGCCGCGATCGGTCGGCCGTCGTCTTGCCAGCGGTGGCTAATGACTTACCCTGATGATACTCATGCCACAATTAAGAATTTCTGCTTGTAACAAACCGCAGCTTGAGATCTCTAAAGCGCATAGGGCAAATAGTATAAGCAAATCACCGTAACCCAATCCTGACCTAAAGGAACTGACTCATGAATAAGACAATGACCTCCGCTACCTTGGCCTTGGCGTTGAGCGCCGCTTTAGCCGCTGCTGCAATGCCGACCATCGCCCACGCCGCTGACGGTGAAAAGTGTTTCGGTGTAGCCCTTAAAGGAAAGAATGATTGCAAGGCTGGCGCGGGCACGTCCTGTGCGGGAACCTCGAAAATCAACTATCAGGGTAATTCTTGGTCCATGGTACCCAAGGGGACTTGCGAACAAACGGCATCGCCCACTTCTCCAACTGGCTTTGGTCAATATCAGGAGTTCAAGGAAAAGAAAGCCTGATTAGTAATTAAACGGTCGCGGAGCGTTCCTATGATTCAATCTCCTAGCGATAGACTGTGCCTGGTGGATGCTGCCCATACAGCTTCCACCAGGCTGCCATGCCGTGCCGGTATCGGCTTGAAGCCTGAACACTTTCGCGAGGTAATTTCAGAGCAACCAGACTTAGGTTTCTTTGAGATCCATGCCGAAAATTACATGGTCGCAGGCGGGCCATTTCACCATTACCTGGAAATAATTCGATCGCGCTATCCACTGTCTATCCACGGCGTAGGTCTATCCATTGGTGGGCAAGCCCCACTTGATGAAGAACACCTCTCTCGGTTGGCCATACTGCTAAATCGCTACCAGCCAGAAGCATTCTCCGAACATCTCGCTTGGTCCAGTCATGGCGGCAC
>NZ_SCOO01000085.1:0-2066 GCF_005502415.1 Pseudomonas sp. G(2018)
ACACGCCGCTGGGTCTCCACGCTTTAAGCGTTGGATCATTTCCTGTTCGTCGTCCATCTCACTCTCCTAGTCATGGCGGTGCCAAGCATAGTGGCCAAATGAGCTACAGGACAGTGCCCTCATCAATTGAGTGTTCCGAGGCAGGGTTTGTTACAGGTCATTTCTAAGGTTATAGAAATAACTGCATTAGCTGTAACGACGAGCTCGGCGCGTCATCCTATTCATGACAGTCACATCCGAAGGAGGATGACGTCATGAAAACGTATACAGGCTCCCTGAGACTTTTAACCATCGGGTTGATCATCGCGACAGGTGCTATGGCCCTTCAAACCCTGAGCGAACATCAACGCCAAGTCGCCGCTCAACACAGTCTTGCAGAGGGAGGTAGCGATCGATTGCTCAAGCAGCGCACAAAGGTCGCCGAGGGCGGCAGTGATCGGCTGCTTGAACGGCGTGAGAAAGTCGCTGAGGGCGGTAGTGACCGATTGCTTGAACGGCGTGAGAAAGTCGCTGAGGGCGGTAGTGACCGATTGCTTGAACGGCGTGAGAAAGTCGCTGAGGGTGGTAGTGACCGATTGCTTGAACGGCGTGAGAAAGTCGCTGAGGGTGGTAGTGACCGATTGCTTGAGCAGCGCGCGAAGATCGCCGAGGGCGGCAGCGATCGTCTGTTAGAGCGACGCCAACAACTATTCGAACGGCCACCAACAGAACTGGCGAGCTCCGCAAACCCGCAGACTTTAGTGGGGTGAGTAGCTTCCAGCGCTTAACCAATAGCCACTGCAGTGATAGGCATGTCAGCCCCTCATTCCAGCTGTAATCTAACACGCAGTGGCCATACAATAAGGCGTTTGCTCTGATAAAAAGACACAGGACATGCGGAGAATATTTATTTAATCCGAATTAATTACTCGTCGGGAATTGTCTTGGTCGGACTGAACGGACTACTTGGTGACGTTTTGTCTTTCCTGTCGTGACGACGATCAGGTGTACTTGCACCTACGCTAGTAAATTTTTACTGGGCCTGGCATAGGCCGTTGGCGCCTAAATTTATTTTTCGTTTTTTGTAACAACAAACCAGCTGAATCATCTGACTACCTGTGAGTGGCAACGAATGTCATTGCACCTATTTAGATTTTTACCCATCAGGAGAAACACAATGAAAAAATTTCAAGCATCCACGGCATCTCTGAAAATCGCCAAGCCTTTGGCTGCAATGGTATCTGCGGCGGTGCTTGCCGCATCCCTCGCTGGTCCCGTGATGGCTGCTACCCCTTGTAATCCTTGCGCGGCAAAAGCTCCTGCGGCAGCCATGGCAAATCCTTGTGCTGCAAAAAATCCGTGTGCAGCAAGCAAGAAAACCACTAAAAACCCCTGCGCTAGCAAGAACCCATGCGCAGCAAAAAATCCGTGCGCAGCCAATCCGTGCGCCGCCAAGGCTCCTTGTGCGGCCAAGAAAAAATAAGCTGGAGATAGAGATTCAATAAGGGCATTCCTGCTCCGCGTCAAAGAAGTACTCGAGCATTTGACGTGCAATACAACTTATCACACCTACATGGCCCGTATTCGAATACGGGCCATGTACCATATGACTTGGCGTCAATATTTTCTGTTATAAGCTTTTAATAGAGTATTTTGTTGGCTCGCAAAAATAGAACTTATCTCCGAATACTCAACTAGACGCCTTTAGCATAAATCCGAATTGTTTGTCTTAAGATCACCCTGCCCGACAGTGCGACAATGGCCAGGTTTCGTCTGAACTTGAGGCCTATTTAGTAAGCTACCGAGCTAATTGAGCATCTTGCGCCAAAAAGGTCAGCTCGCGAAACCTACTTGATCATTCCAGATAGCCGACGATTCAGGAGTCCGCCCCAAAAGCCTCGTTAAGGCCGCTCAACCGACCAGGATGCTAAGCAACGTTTGATCCGTCGTAGCTAAATTCGGCCGCGGTCGGCGGTCGTCTTGCCAGCGGTGGCTAATGACTTACCCTGATGATACTCATGCCACAATTAAGAATTTCTGCTTGTAACAAACCGCAGCTTGAGATCTCTAAAGCGCATAGGGCAAAT
>NZ_SCOO01000087.1:0-1635 GCF_005502415.1 Pseudomonas sp. G(2018)
CAGGTGCTGCTCGGCCAGTTGGGCCAGCGCAACGCGCAGGCCAGCCTCTATCAAAAAGTCCTCGATGACACCGCCCATCATTATCCGGCGCTGGGCCTGCAACAGCTGGTCGGTGAGGCCGATGTGCAGGCGCTGTTTTTCACCCGCGACAGCGTGCCGGGCGTGTTCACCCGCCAGGCCTGGGAAGGTCAGGTGCGCCAGGCCATCGACGCCATCGCCGAGGCCCGGCGCGAAGAAATCGACTGGGTGCTCAGCGACCGGCCCGGCGAGATCGCCGCCGAGCTGACCCCCGACCAGTTGCGCCAACAGCTGACCGAGCGCTACTTCCGGGACTACGCCAACGCCTGGCTGGACTTCCTCAACAGCCTGCGCTGGCAGCCGGTGGACAACCTGGGCGAGGTGATCGATCAACTGGCGCTGATGAGCGACGTGCGCCAGTCGCCGCTGATCGCGCTGATGAACACCCTGGCGTACCAGGGACAGGCCGGCGCGCGCGGGCAGGCTTTGGCCGACTCGCTGGTGAAGTCGGCGCAGAAGCTGATCGGCCAGGACGCGGTGCCGCTGATCGACCAGCAGGCGCAAGGCACCGGCGGCCCGCTGGACACCGCCTTCGGGCCGTTGCTGGCGCTGCTGAGCAAAGAGGCCGAAAACAATACCGACCGCCTGAGCCTGCACACCTTCCTCAACCGTGTCACCCGGGTGCGTCTGAAGTTGCAGCAGGTGAGCAACGCGCCCAACCCGCAGGCGATGACCCAGGCCCTGGCACAGACCGTGTTTCAGGGGCAGAACGATGACCTCACCGACACCCAGGCCTACGGCAGCCTGCTCGCCGCCAGCCTGGGCGCCGAGTGGGACGGCGTCGGCCAGACCCTGTTCGTGCAGCCGCTGGAACACGCCTGGCAACGGGTCCTGCAACCCTCGGCGGCGGCGCTCAACAGCCAGTGGCAACGGGCGATCGTCAACGATTGGCACAACGCTTTCACCGGTCGCTACCCGTTCGCGGCCACCGCCGGCGACGCCTCGTTGCCGATGCTGGGGCAGATGATTCGTGCCGACTCCGGGCGCATCGAACAGTTCCTGCAACAACAATTGGGCGGGGTGTTGCGCAAGGAAGGCAGCCGCTGGGTGACCGACGCCCGGCACGGCCAGGGCTTGCGCTTCAACCCGCAGTTCCTCGCCGCGATCAACCAGCTCAGCCACCTGGCCGACGTGCTCTACACCGACGGCGGCCTGGGCATGAGTTTCGAGTTACAGGGCAAACCGGTGCGCGACGTGGTGCAGACCACCTTCATCCTCAATGGCGAAAAACATCACTACTTCAACCAGAAAGAGCGCTGGCAACGCTTCAGCTGGCCGGGCTTCACCAGCCATCCGGGCACCAGCCTGACCTGGACCAGCGTACGCGCCAACGAACGGCTGTTCGGCGACTACCAGGGCACCTGGGGCCTGATCCGTCTGCTGGAACAAGCCAGGGTCACGCCCCTGACCGACAGCGGCAGCCACTACCGCGTGCAGCTGCGCGCGCCCGATGGCATCTACCTGACCTGGAACCTGCGCACCGAACTGGGGGCGGGACCGCTGGCGTTGCTCAAGCTGAGGGACTTCAAGCTGCCGAAGCAGATCTTCATGAGCGAA
>NZ_SCOO01000088.1:0-1628 GCF_005502415.1 Pseudomonas sp. G(2018)
CAGGCTGTGTGAAAACGCAATCTGCGCCGGCTAAAAGCAAATGCCCCGACTTGTCGGGGCATTTTGCTTTTCTGAAATCTGAAATCTGAAATCTGAAATCTGAAATCTGAATAATGAAAGGGCCTCTTAGCCCATCAGTTCCATCAGTTTTTGCGCTCCCAGCACCTGGATAGCTCTTTTCAAGTTGTAGGCCTGTACCGCAAGAGCCATTTCTGCGCGAGTACCCTGTAACTGGCGCAGCAAAAACCGGCCATTGCCGAAGATCCATTGCTTCAGGTTGCCGAAGGGATGCTCGACGATGGATCGGCGATTGACCATCATTTCGGGATGGGCCTTCATCCGCAGCTCCATTCGCTCAAATGCCGCTTCGTGGGCATGGCGCGTCAGATACCGGCGTTCGGCCTTGGTGCAGCGGCTTTTGAGCGGACAACTTCGGCAGTCGCTGATAGCCGCCTGATAGATCCGGTCGCCCTTGCTCAGTTGTTTGAGTGTCAGTTGGTTGCCGGCGGGGCACTGATATTGATCGTTGTCCGTGTCATAAATGAATTCGGTTCGATCAAAGTATTGTTCGTCGCCACCGGTGGTGTTGATGGACCGATTCGGGGGCACAAACGCCGTGATGCCGGCATCTTCACAGCTCTGAAACTGGGCGCCATTGGAGTAGCCCGCATCCGCTGTGACGCAGAGTTCGGATTGGTGCAGCTCCTCTTTGGCCGCTTTGGCCATCGGATCGAGCTGGCGATTGTCGGTGCCTTCCTGAGTGACTTCGTGGTGCAGAATCAGACAATGTTTGGCATCTACAGCACTTTGAATGTTGTAAGCCACGAGCGGGCCGGACGCCGTTCGCATCTTCTGGGCCTCGGGCTCGCCCACGACGTGTTGAACCAGACCTTGAGCCTCCATCAGCACCTGACAGGTCTGGTTATTGGCCTTTTTTACCTGCAACTCTTGAAGCGCGGCTTGCACCGCTGAACGATCAATCGATTCCCCATCCTCGCCACGATCTGCTTCATCAAGTTGTGCCAGATAACGCGCAATTCGCTTATCGAGCACCGCTTCTCGCTGCTTGAGCTTTTTCGGTGTCAGGTGTTTGCGACTTGAGGCAACCGCCTGAAACTTGCTGCCATCGATGGCCACCAACTCGCCGGCAATCAGACCGGCATTTCGGCAAAACCGAACAAAGGCGCGGCAGGTTGCGGTGAACGCAGCGCTGTTATCGCGCCGAAAATCAGCGATGGTTTTGAAATCAGGGGCCAGCCGGCCAAGCAGCCACATGACTTCAACGTTGCGCTGACACTCTGCCTCGAGCCGCCGCGACGAGCGGATGCGCTGAAAATAGCCGTAGAGGTAGAGTTTGAGCAGGTCGGCGGGATCATACGAAGGGCGTCCCGTGGCCTTGGGCCTGGCTTTGTCGAAGCCCAGCAGCTCAAAGTCCAGAAGCGAAACATAGGCTTCGATCACCCGAACCAGATGGTCATCGGGAATGAGTTCGTCTAGCGAGAGTGGAAACAGAGCGCTCTGGGAGCGGTTTTCACCTTGGATATAGCGCATAAGAAAAATGCCCGTATCTTGCGATACGGGCATTTTCTTCAACCGGCCAGCAGATTGCTAGGTTTTCACACAGCCTG
>NZ_SCOO01000089.1:0-1372 GCF_005502415.1 Pseudomonas sp. G(2018)
AGCAACAACTGATAACTGCCCAAATCCCGCCCTGCCCCGGCCTGCTCCAGCGTGGTCTGGGTGAAGTCGTGGAATTTCACTTTGACGAACGGCTTTCCAGGCCTGTAGCTGCTGTCGATTCGCGCCATGCGCCCGGCCAGGGTTTCCAGCAACTCGGGCAATTTATCCAGGCAACTCACCAGGTCCGGCAGGTCGACGTCATAGGTATTTTCGACACTGATCGACTGCCGGCGACTGTCGTTATGCACCTGACGATCATCGACGCCACGGGCCAGGCTCCAGAGTCGCTCGCCAAAGCTGCCGAATTCTCGCACCAGCGCCAACTTGTCCCACTCACGAAGTTGCGCGCAATCGAGGATGCCGAGCTTGCCCAACTTGTCGGCAGTCACTTTGCCGACCCCATGCAGCTTGCTCACCGGCAAGCCACTGACAAAATCCTCGACCTGATCCGGCGTGATGACGAACAAGCCATTGGGCTTTTTCCAGTCGCTGGCGATCTTGGCCAGAAACTTGTTCGGCGCCACACCCGCCGAGACCGTGATATGCAGCTGATTCGACACCCGCCGGCGGATGTCCTGGGCGATGCGTGTGGCGCTGCCGCCAAAATGCGCGCTGTCCGACACGTCCAGGTAGGCCTCGTCGAGGGAAAGCGGCTCAATGATGTCGGTGTAATCGCGGAAGATCGTATGAATTTCCTTCGAGGCTTCTCTATAGGCATCCATACGCGGCTTGACGATGGTCAGGTCCGGACACAGTTTCAACGCGTGCCCGGAGGACATGGCCGAACGCACGCCGTAAGCCCGAGCCTCATAATTGCAGGTAGCAATCACGCCACGCCGATCCGCCGCCCCACCTACCGCCAGCGGTTTTCCGGCCAGGCGCGGGTCGTCACGCATCTCGATGGCAGCGTAGAAGCAGTCACAATCGACGTGGATGATTTTTCGCTGGGTCATATCAACGCGGTATTCATGGATGAAGAAATGGCGACATGCCGTGCCGGATAAGCAGTATCTCACTGACACCTGTATATAGCACCAGTAGTCTGAAGGTTCTTTGCAACCTGTAGGAAAACGCCAAGATAAATTTATTTTCTCAATCACACGGTAACTGCTGATAGAGCTGAAAGCCTTGCCACACCTGCCTCTCAGGCAGAGAAGCACATTCGTCAGCAGGCTAAGCGATTGAACCTGAAGAGGTTTTACCTAGATTGGCGGTTGACACCCTGTCGATCCTCTGTAGAATGCCGACACACAGACGCGGGATGGAGCAGTCTGGTAGCTCGTCGGGCTCATAACCCGAAGGTCGTCGGTTCAAATCCGGCTCCCGCAACCAAACATCAAAAAAGGCTACTCGAAAGAGTGGCCTTTTTTGT
>NZ_SCOO01000008.1:0-250473 GCF_005502415.1 Pseudomonas sp. G(2018)
GAAACGATGCATCGCCGATGGTAGTGTGGGGTTTCCCCATGTGAGAGTAGGTCATCGTCAAGATTAAATTCCGAAACCCCTATCTGCGTATGCAGGTAGGGGTTTTGTTTTGCCTGCAGGAAAGTGGACCTGATAAAAATACTGATTCCGCCGCCCCATCCCCGACTTATCGCCAGGCTAATGCGCTATTGCACCCTTGTCGCTTCAAGAGAACAGCACCACTGGCCGATAACCTCAGGGTCACAGCGATCTTCACTTCTGGCAGCCTTAAATCGTTATCGCAGTCCAAGAGAAATCGCTTGATAGCCTATGGCTACTAGCTATCATCTGCGCGCCGCAAGGTCAGGTGAAGCTGATCTTGTTCATGTGTTTGCCCTTCGGTACTACTTCTTAAATTGCCTGGAAATCCTCGATGCTGTCGTATCACCAAAAGAGTTTTCTGATCGTCGATGATTTTTCGGACTTCCGCAGTTCGGTCCGGTCGATGCTGCGGGAGCTGGGCGTCAAGGATGTGGATACCGCCGACACGGGCGAGCAGGCGCTGAAAATGTGTTCGCAGAAGTCCTACGACTTCATCCTGCAGGATTTCCATTTGGGCGATGGAAAGAAGAACGGTCAGCAGGTACTCGAAGATCTGATGATTGAGAAGCTGATCAGCCATGAAAGTGTATTTGTCATGGTCACCGCCGAAACCAGCCAGGCCATGGTACTCAGCGCGCTGGAACACGAGCCTGACGCTTATCTGACCAAGCCCTTCAACCGTTCCGGACTGGCCCAGCGGCTAGAGCGCCTGGAGCAGCGCAAGACGTTGCTCAAGCCAATCCTGCAAGCCCTCGACCGGGGTAAACCGGTGGAAGTACTCAACGCCTGCATTGCCCTGTGCAAGCAAGATATCCGTTACTCGCCGCTGTGTCTGCGCTACCGCGCCGACGCTCTGCGCGACCTGAATCAGAATGAGGCGCTGGAGCGCCTTTATGACAGCATCATTGCCGACCGACCATTGCCGTGGGCCTTTGCCGGGCTGGGCAAGTTGCTGTTCAAGCGTGGTCAGGTTGCACAAGCCAAAGGCATCTACGAAAAAGCGCTGAAAGTATTCCCTATGATGCCGGCGCTCTATGACGGCATGGCAGATGTCCTGGTCGCCGAAGGGGATACGAAGTCGGCTCAGAAAGTGTTGGAAGAGGCGATTCGCTTGTCGCCATTGGCAGTGCGTCGCCAGGCGCAGCTGGGTAAATTGGCGATGACCAATGAGGATTTCGACACGGCTTCCAAAGCCTACCGCCAGGCTGTTAGCCAAGGCGCCCAATCACGTTTCAAGGATGCTGAAAGTAACCTTGGACTGGCCCATGCCTTGATCAGCAAAGGGAGTGAAAGAGGCCTGGATACCCGTACTCGGCTGGAAATCAATACAACGTTGAGCGCGGTGGCCAAGGAGAACCCGACCGACCCCGGCCTGCAAATCCGTGCGCGATTGATGAAAGCCACCAGTCTGTTGCTCAACGATGCCGAGACCGCTGAAAAGCTCACTGAGCAAGCGTTGATGCGCCTCGATGGCATGGAGCAATTCATGAGCGCCGAAGCGGCGCTATTGGTGGCCAAGCAGTTGCAGATGCTCGGTCAGGCAGAGGCCGGCACGTCGATGCTGAAAAACTGTGCGGAAATCTATGGCGACGATCCGGCAGTCATGAAGGACATCGCCAAGCTAACGGATGATCCGAGCATCCTCAACTCCGGCAATGCGGCTGCTGATCTCAATCGGCAGGGCGTGCGCGTGTACAAGACTGGCAACCTGGTTGAGGCACGGGACGTGTTCCGCAAGGCCTTGGCGCTGCAACCGAAGAACATCAGTATCGCGCTGAACATGGCACAGGCACTGTTGCATGGCACCGATACCAGCGTGCCGTCGGTCGAACTCGAAGAGTGTCGAACCTGCCTGAAAATGGTCGGTTTGATGCCGGATACCGATGCGCGTTATCCGCGCTATCAGAAACTGAAAAGCAAGGCGTTTGGCTAATGGACGACAACCAGCAGACCCTGGATTTTTCTACGGTGATCGCTTCAACCGTACACGATATGAAGAACTCGTTGGCCATGTTGATGCAGGCCCACAGTCAATGGTTGGCGAACCTCCCCGATCCGGCACGGCATACTCCGGAGCAAGGCGTGATAGATTTCGAATTCGCTCACCTCAACGACATGCTCGTACAACTGCTGGGCCTGTATAAGCTCGGTGTCAATCAGATGCCCCTGCAACCGGCTTACCATGAACTCGATGATTTCATCGAAGCGCAACTGGCCTGTCATCAGGATGTATTTGCCAGCCGCGGTATTGCCGCGACCTTTGAAGTCGATCCTTTAAGCCCGCTGGGTTTCTTCGATCGAGAGTTGATCGCTTCGGTTCTGGCGAACAGCATCAACAATGCCATTCGATATGCCCGTCATGCGGTGCTGATCAGCGTCAGCGATGAGGCCGGGCAACTGGTGCTGACCATCAACGACGATGGCGAAGGTTACCCCGCCGAAATGATCGAGCGTCAGGCGGACTACGTGCAAGGCATCAATCACAGCAGTGGCAGCACTGGTCTGGGCCTGTACTTTGCCGGGCGGATTGCAGCGTTGCATCAACGCAATGGTGTCGGCGGACGCACCGAAATCAGCAACGGCGGTCCGCTAGGCGGAGGCGTCTTCAGCCTCTATCTGCCCTGATCATTTTCTCAGGCATAAACCTTTTTGTTTGACGCTGCTTGATATTCCGAACACGCGGAGCCTATTTTGTACGGGTCGCCGTTCGCGGCTCGCACAATAACAAGGATTGCGTCATGACAACCGTTAGCCTGAATTCACTCGCGCAGCGATTGACGGGCATCGATGAGATTGAGTGTGTCACGCCCGATTTGAATGGTGTGCCGCGGGGCAAAGTGATGACCGCCGAGGGTTTCCTGGAGGGCCGGCGTTTGCAGATGGCGCGAGGTGTGCTGCTGCAATGCATCATGGGCGGATATCCGCCAGCACGTTTTTACGGCAGCGATGACGGCGACCTTGCGCTAGTTCCAGACCCTGCGCAAATCCATCGCTTGCCCTGGAGCAAGCAACCGCGAGCACTCGCCATTTGCGATGCGCACGAGCTGACCGGCGCAAGCTCCAGTCTGTCGACCCGCGGACAACTCAAGGCTGTCATCACTCGATACAAGGCCCTTGGTCTAGATCCGGTGGTGGCCACGGAGCTGGAGTTTTTTGTCTTCGCGCCCAATACCGATCCAACCCATCCCTTCCAGCCACCTGTTGGTCTGGACGGTCGGCGCGAAGACGGTCATTCGGCATTCAGCGTCAGTTCCAATAACGGCTTGCGGCCATTTTTCACCGAAGTCTATGAGTGCATGGCGGCCCTAGGCTTGCCTCGCGATACCTTCATGCACGAAATGGGTATCAGCCAGTTCGAGATCAACCTGCTGCACGGCGATCCATTGCTGCTGGCCGACCAGACGTTCCTGTTCAAGCATTTGCTCAAGGAAGTCGCACTCAAGCACGGCCTCACCGTCGTCTGCATGGCCAAGCCATTGGCACATACGCCGGGCAGTTCGATGCATATTCATCAGAGCATCGTCGAGGTCGATACAGGGCGTAACGTGTTCAGTGATGAGGCTGGCCAGCCGACCGCGACCTTCCGTCATTTCATCGCCGGTCAGCAGACCTGCATGGCGGATTTCACCGCACTGTTTGCACCGAACGTGAATTCGTATCAGCGCTTGTGTCATCCCTTCGCATCGCCGAATAATGCCTGCTGGTCCCATGACAACCGCGCTGCTGGTTTGCGTATTCCAGCCAGTTCGCCGGTCGCTCGTCGGGTCGAGAACCGCTTGCCGGGCGCCGATGCCAATCCATATCTGGCGATTGCTGCCAGCCTGGCCGCGGGTTTGTACGGCATTGAGCACAAACTGGAACCGAGCGAACCTATCCAGGGTGAGTTTGAGGTACCGGACAATCTTTCATTACCCTGTACCTTGCATGCTGCCCTTGAGCGTCTGAAACGTAGCCAATTGGCGAAGGAACTGTTCGGCAAGGAGTTCATCGAAGGCTACATCGCTTCGAAGACCATGGAGTTGACCAGCTTCTATGATGAAATCACTCCCTGGGAACGGCGTGTTCTAGCAGCCCAGGCCTGACGCACCATCCATCTCGGACTATCTTTTCGGTAGTCCGATTTCTCACCGCAAGGAGCCGCTCGGAACGCCGATGCGCCAAATCTGGAAACCCTTTCGAGCGCTTTATTTCGCCTCGCTGATGATGTTGATCGGCTCCGGCTTGCTGAGTACTTACCTGGGCCTTCGCCTGGCGGCCGATAACGTCGACAGCCTGTGGGTGGGGGCGTTGATGGCTGCCAACTACTTCGGCCTGGTACTGGGCGGCAAGATTGGCCACCGTTTGATTGCCCGTGTCGGGCACATTCGCGCTTACTCGGCGTGTGCCGGTATCGTTGGCGCAGCGGTGCTCGGGCACGGTTTGGTGGATTGGTTGCCGGCCTGGATATTTCTACGGGTCATCGTCGGCCTGGGCATGATGTGCCAGTACATGGTCATCGAGAGCTGGCTTAACGAGCAGGCCGAAGCCTCGCAGCGCGGCACGGTATTCAGTGGTTACATGATCGCCTCGTACCTGGGGCTGGTGTTGGGGCAACTGATTCTGGTCATGCACCCGGGCCTGGGTCTTGAGCTGTTGATGCTGGTCGCGTTGTGCTTTGCCCTGTGCCTGGTGCCAGTGGCGCTGACGCGGCGGATTCACCCGGCACCGCTGCACCCGGCGCCCATGGAGCCGCGATTTTTTATCACGCGGGTGCCTCAGTCGTTGAGTACGGTCCTGGGGGCGGGGCTGATCATCGGTTCGTTTTACGGTCTGGCGCCCTTGTATGCCTCGCAGCAGGGGTTGTCCACGGAACAGGTCGGTCTGTTCATGGGCAGCTGCATTTTTGCCGGCCTGGTTGTGCAGTGGCCGTTGGGCTGGCTGTCCGATCGTTATGATCGGGCGCTGCTGATCCGCTCTTTTGCTTTTGTTCTGGCGCTTGCCGCATTGCCTTTAGCGGTCATGAAGCAGGTGCCACTGGAGGTGCTTTTTATTGCCGGCTTCCTCTGTTCGCTGGTGAAGTTCTGCTTGTATCCGCTGGCAGTCGCATTTTCCAATGACCATGTCGAAGCCGACCGTCGGGTGTCTCTGACGGCCATGCTGCTGGTCACTTATGGCGTTGGGGCGAGCATTGGGCCGCTGGCGGCCGGGGTGCTGATGAAGTTGTTCGGCAGTCAAATGCTGTATGCCTTCTTCAGTTTCTTCGCCTTGGTGCTGGTGTGGCGAATTCGCCCGAAAGCCGTCACCAATCTGCATCAGGTCGACGACGCGCCGCTGCACCACGTGGCCATGCCGGACAGTATGTCGAGTTCGCCACTGGTGGCTTGCCTTGATCCGCGGGTCGATGAGCAAGTGGTTCAGGATCAGATGCAGAATCCGCCTTCCGAACCGGAGCCGCAGACCGATACGCCTCCTGAAGAACCGGATTCGGGGCGGGAACAAAGTTTCACTGAAGCCAGGCCGTAACACTCGGGCATAAAAAACGGGCAGTCACCACAAGGGGCTGCCCGTTTTTGTTGGCGTGTTATATCAGAGGTCGTCTTTGTCGAAGCGCCGGGCTTCGCGTTGCAACTGATAGACGAACCGCTCGACCTGCCGCTGCACCAGCCCGCTCATGTTGTGGAAGCGTACACCGGCGAAAGTGGTGGAGATCTTTTCTTCGAAGTGCAGATACCGCAGTTCAACCGGCGCGGTCATCTTGCCGAAGGGCAGGGCGGCCATGAAGCGATCATAGACCTGGCCCAGCTGCAGGCTGCCAGTGATGTCGCCGGCGAAGCGCAATTTGCAACCGGTGGCTGAGATGTCCAGCAACTTGCCGCTGATCGGCGCCTTGAGTTTTTCGCCATCGAGGTCGACGTCGACCAGTTGCGCCAGTTTCAACGCCGCGCGGAACGCATTGCGGCGCTGGTGGTAGACCACTTCGTCGGGCAGCGTTCCACGGTAGCAACGACTGCCAGCGGATTCATCGATGGTCATTGGGCCATTGCTTTCCCACGCAATGCGCACGCCGTCATGGAAACCTTCAACCTTGAACGGCTCGCCGGCCAGCAGGAAGCGTTCGCCGTCACGGGGAATCATTTCGTCCAGGGCAATCATGTTGCTGTCGCGATCAATGTCCACCAGATAGCTCTGGAAGCGCTGGCTGCGCTCGTGGAACGTGATGATCAGCGGGTCATGGCTTTCTTGCAGTTGGCGAAGGTTGCCGGAGATTTCCAGAGGCGTGCTGAGCACCTTGGGTGGCTGCGGAGCATCGTCCGCATTTAAGGCATTGGACACGGTTAATCAATCTCCAGACAAATTTTGACTACGGCTAGCCAGCATTTTGCCAGCATGCTGCGCGTCTTGATAGAGCGTACTCATCGACGGGCTCAAGCCTGACTGAGCGGGCGCGGTTTCACAAGCTTGGAAAATGTTCCGCTGGCGTCATAGAGCGCTGGAGGTTCGCCGCCGGTGAGGATTTTCAGCTGAGTGGCCGTGGCGGCCTGCTGTACCAGAATCGACTGGCCGTTGTTGGCATTGGCGGCCTGGCATTGAGTCAAAAGGTCGGTCAGCACATCGCTTTGTGCCAGCAGCGCTTCGCCGACGCTCGACTGGCTGGCCAGTTGCTCCAGACCGCTGCGGTTGGTTGGCAGGTTGAGACTGGCAAGGACTTCACTGCGCTTGCGGCCATGCTGTTCAAGCAAAATGATCAAGGCTTGCTTCTGCGCCAGAATATCTTCGAGCAGGTACATGTCGCGACCATGCAAGGCGAGGGACTCGGTACGCAGTAACTCCAGCAATTGTTGCGCTGGAGCAAAATCGTCGGTGATCAGTTGCAGTAGATTCGTGTCGTGCATGGCTGGCCTTGGGTTTTAAGCGTCCAAAAGCCTGGCGCCGGCCGGGGCCTAGCGCTGGGCTTCGAAGTTGAGCAGTTTGCTGGCTACACGGTTGCTGTCGACTTTATAGCTGCCATCGGCAATCGCTGCTTTCAACTCGGCCACGCGGGCTTTGTCGACGACAGGCTGATCGCGCAGCGTATCAGTGATCTTCTGCAACTGTTGAGCCTCATTGCTGAGATGTACCGATTCCCCGACTGTAGCGGTACCAGCCTGTTCGGCCTGGGTAGTCAGCGGTGCGGATTTACCGGTTTCGGCGGTGTCCTTGGCGGCGCTGGTACGTGTACTGCCCGTCAATGACGAGGAACTGTTCAAACGGCTGAAATCGATGACCATGATAAAAAACCTCTGGGAATTTGGACGCTTGCCATGTTTTCGGCCATTCCCTGAAAAACTTTAGGCCCATTTATCAATGAGCTTGCGCGCGTCAGCGCTTGCCCTGCATGGGGCACAGTTTAGGGAACAGCCATGGCCAGCGCCACATCTTCACGAAACACAGAGTTCTGCATGGCCGCCTACATGGAAACCTCCACCTGGCCCGGCGCGATGACTTGCGCCTTGATGACTCGCTGGGAGTTGAGGTTTTTCACCCGGATCTGTTCGCTCATGCCGCCATTGGACAGCGCTTCGCCGGGCATTCGCACGCTGAGCGTACCGCTGCGGGCGGTGATCACCACCTGATCACCTTTGCGGATGACTTCCGCCTGTTCGAGGTGGACAAGGGTAATGACCTGATCGGTGACCATTGGTCGGGTAAGTCGTTGTCCGATCGCCTGGTCCACGGAGGTCAGGTAGCCCTGGTTGATCACACTGATATCCCGCTCGCGCAGGATCACATCTTCAGGCTCGACAATACCGGCGCGCCGCAGTGGTCGCGAGGTGGTCACGACGTCGCGAAACAGGCGAACTTGAGCGGGTACGAAGACCGTCCAGGGGGATGTTCCTTCGCAGCGAACCTTGACCGTGACCCGGCCCAACGGCTTGGCCGGACTCTCCAGTGAGGCTGTCAATTCCTTGTCGCACATCGGCATGCGCATACGCGGATCGAGCTGGTTGACCTGGATTTCGTAGCGACCTTCCGTTTGACTGGTGGTCAGATAGTCTTCTACGGTGAATTCAAGAAAGCCCTGGGTGACGCCGATAAGCATGTCAGGCAAGGTAAGCGCGTCAGCAAGGGCAGCGCTGCCAGCGTTGAACAGGCACACAGCCGCCAACGCACCGAGGAATTTGCGGTGGGGTGTGGTCGGGCGTCGGAAAAATGTCGGTTCTGTGTTCATACAAAGATAAAAAGCAAGCGCCGTGCCGTTTAGAGATGAATGTGCGTCGCAACAACACTTAGCGTTGGTGTAGGAGTCTGGGCATGGCTGGTGTAATGGATTCGGTGAACCAGCGCACGCAACTGGTAGGGCAGAATCGCCTTGAGCTGTTGTTGTTCCGTCTCGACGGCCAGCAGCTGTATGGGATCAACGTGTTCAAGGTTCGGGAGGTGTTGCAATGCCCCCAGCTGACGCTGATGCCCAAGTCCAGTCCTGTCGTGTGCGGCGTGGCGAATATCCGGGGGGCGACCATTCCGATCCTTGATCTGGCAATGGCGACCGGCTCCGGCGCTTTGAAGGACAAGAACAATCCCTTCGTGATCATCACGGAGTACAACACCAAGACCCAGGGATTCCTGGTGCGCTCGGTGGAACGCATCGTCAACATGAACTGGGAGGAGATCCATCCGCCACCCAAGGGCACTGGTCGCGATCACTACCTGACGGCGGTGACGCGGGTCGACAATCAGTTGGTCGAAATCATCGACGTGGAAAAGGTGCTGGCGGAAGTAGCGCCGACGCCGGAAGCGATTTCCGTCGGCGTGGTCGATGTCGAAACCCAGCACAAGGCGCTCTCGTTGCGTGTGCTGACGGTCGATGACTCGTCGGTGGCGCGCAAGCAGGTCACGCGCTGCCTGCAAACGGTCGGTGTCGAAGTGGTGGCGTTGAACGACGGCAGGCAAGCGCTGGATTACCTGCGCAAACTGGTCGACGAGGGCAAGAAGCCGGAAGAAGAGTTCCTGATGATGATCTCCGACATCGAGATGCCGGAGATGGACGGATACACGCTGACGGCCGAGATCCGCAACGACCCTCGCATGCAAAAGCTTCATATCATCCTGCATACTTCGTTGTCGGGCGTGTTCAATCAGGCGATGGTCAAGAAAGTCGGTGCCGATGACTTCCTGGCCAAATTCCGTCCTGATGACCTGGCATCCCGGGTAGTCGACCGGATCAAAGCAGCAGACATCAGCTAGGGGCGTCCGGCCCCTGGCAGTCAACACGATTTAAGAGGCGGCAGCATTGTCTACGGGTAATTTGGATTTCGAACAGTTCCGGGTATTCCTGGAAAAAGCCTGTGGCATTTTGCTCGGTGAAAACAAGCAGTATCTGGTCTCGAGCCGTCTCAACAAACTGATGGAGCAGCAAGGCATCAAGTCCCTGGGTGAGTTGGTCCAACGCATCCAGACCCAGCCGCGCAGCGGGTTGCGCGAGATGGTGGTGGACGCGATGACGACCAACGAAACCCTGTGGTTTCGTGACACCTATCCGTTTGAAGTCTTGAAGAACAAGGTACTGCCTGAAGCGATCAAGGCCAGTCCCGGCCAGCGCCTGCGGATCTGGTCGGCGGCGTGCTCGTCGGGTCAGGAACCGTACTCGTTGTCGATGTCCATCGACGAGTTCGAGCGGACCAGCGTCGGGCAATTGAAGATGGGGGTGCAGATCGTGGCCACCGATCTGTCCGGCACCATGCTTACCAACTGCAAGACCGGCGAATACGACAGCCTGGCCATCGGTCGCGGTCTGTCGCCCGAGCGGCTGCAGCGTTATTTCGATCCGAAAGGGCCGGGACGCTGGGCCATCAAGGCGCCGATCAAGAGCCGGGTGGAATTCCGCTCCTTCAACCTGCTGGATAGCTACGCGAGCCTCGGCAAGTTCGACATCGTGTTCTGCCGCAACGTGCTCATCTACTTCTCTGCCGAAGTGAAGAAGGACATCCTGTTGCGCATTCACAGTACGTTGAAGCCGGGTGGCTATCTGTTCCTCGGTGCTTCCGAAGCACTGAACGGCTTGCCGGATCATTACCAGATGGTCCAGTGCAGTCCGGGGATTATTTACCAGGCGAAGTGATCGGTTGGCGGTATCAAAAAAACGGGAGTCCTCAGGGGCTCCCGTTTTTTTTTGCCTGATGAAGTATCGGCTCCACCGCTCCCACAGGGTTGGACAGTGTTCTCTCGGTCGAGTAAAGCGGCAGAAAAGCGGCATCCAGCGGAAACCGGTTGCCGCTTTTCTGGCATTGCCGCATTGCCACTGCCCGCAAAGCCCCGGTTTGCGGGCTTTTTTGAATTGGCATGGCGCTTGCTATGTCCATCGTACGAAAAATCAGGTCACCCGAAGGTTTCCCGACATGAGCATCAGCTTCGATAAAGCGCTCGGCATTCACGAAAAGGCTTTGGGCTTCCGCGCCCAGCGTGCCGAAGTCCTGGCCAATAACATTGCCAACGCCGATACCCCGAATTACAAGGCTCGGGACCTGGAATTCTCGAAGGTACTCGAGGCGCAGAACGATAAAGCCAAGAACGGCACGTTCGCCTTGAACATGACCAACAGCCGTCATATCGAAGCCGAAGGCCTGGGCAATGGCGACGAGTCGCTGATGTACCGCACGCCGATGCAGCCCTCGATCGACCAGAACACCGTGGACGCGCAGCTGGAACAGTCGAACTACGCGGAAAACTCGGTCAACTTCCAGGCCAGCTTCACCCTGCTCAACAGTAAATTCAAAGGGCTGGTGTCAGCCCTGCGCGGAGAGTAAGTCATGTCTCTATCCAGTGTTTTCAACATTGCCGGTAGCGGCATGAGTGCCCAGACCACGCGTTTGAACACCGTCGCTTCGAACATCGCCAACGCCGAGACGGTCTCGTCGAGCATCGACCAGACCTACCGTGCGCGTCACCCGGTGTTCGCCACCATGTTCCAGGGCGGCCAGAGCGGCGGCAGCGATTCGCTGTTCCAGAACCAGGATGCCGCCGGTCAAGGCGTGCAGGTGTTGGGCGTGGTCGAAGACCAGAGCAACCTCGAGGCGCGCTACGAGCCGAACCATCCGGCAGCCGATGCCAAGGGTTACGTCTACTACCCGAACGTCAACGTGGTGGAGGAAATGGCCGACATGATTTCCGCGAGCCGTTCGTTCCAGACCAACGCCGAAATGATGAACACCGCCAAAACCATGATGCAGAAAGTCCTGACCCTCGGTCAGTGATAAGGGGCGACTCAGATGAGTGTTTCCGATACCACCAGTGGCTTGAGCCTCAACGACATCCTGGCCAACTCCGCGGTCAAGACCAAGACCGACGATAGCCTGGCTTCGGCAGCGGGCAGTGCCACCGGCAAAAAAGCCTTGGGCAAGGATGCGTTCCTGCAGTTGCTGGTGACGCAACTGAAGAACCAGAACCCGCTGGAACCGCAGGACAACGGCGAGTTCGTGGCGCAACTGGCGCAGTTCAGCAGCCTGGAAGGCATCACCACGCTCAACGACACCGTGGCCGGCATCGCCAGCAACTACAACTCGTCCCAGGCATTGCAGGCTTCGTCCTTGGTGGGGCGTTCGGTCATCGCACCGGGCGACAAGGCCGTAGTCGACACCACGAAGGGCATGACCGGTTCGATTGCGATACCGCAGTCGGTTGCCTCGACCACGGTGAAAATCACAGACAAGGACGGCAAAGTCATTCGCACCCTCGAACTGACCGATCAGAAAGCCGGTAATGCCAGCTTCACCTGGGATGGCAAGGACGACGCCGGCAACGTGGCCCCAACGGGTACCTACACCTTCGCGGCGAACACCACCATCGACGGTCAGGGCGTGGCGCTGATTACCAATCTGCCTGCAACCGTCAACAGCGTGACCATCAGCCAGACCGGCGGTGAGTTGATGCTCAACCTGGCCGGGCTGGGCAGCATCGCCCTGTCCAAAGTGCAAACCATTGGTATATAGAGCCGACTAACACGGCACAAAGGAGTGGAATATGTCTTTCAACATCGGCCTTAGCGGTCTCTATGCCGCCAACAAACAGCTGGACGTGACCGGCAACAACATCGCCAACGTTGCGACCGTCGGCTTCAAGTCGTCCCGTGCGGAATTCGAAGATGTGTACTCGGCTACCAAGCTGGGGGCAGGGAGCAGGACCGTCGGCAATGGTGTGCGTCTGGCCAACGTTGCCCAGCAGTTTACCCAGGGTGATATCAGCAGCGGCACCGGTAACGTGCTGGACATGGGTATCAATGGCTCTGGCTTCTTCGTGCTGAACAACAACGGTTCGCTGTCCTACACCCGTGCCGGTACGTTCAAGGTCGATAAGGAAGGTTACGTCACCAATTCCGACTACACGGCGCGTGTTCAGGGTTACGGTGTGGATGCCAATGGCAAGATCATCAATGGCGTGTTGACCGACCTGCGTATCGACACCTCCAATCTGGCACCGAAGGCCACTACCACTGTGTCGTCGACGATCAACCTCAAGTCTACGGAGCCCGCGATCGACGTCGTCGCGAACCCGTTCGACCCGAGCAAGACAGCGTCCTACACCAAGCAGTTCAGCACCCCGATTTTCGACTCTCAGGGTAACGAACACACCATGGATCAATACATGGTCAAGACGGGTCCCAACACTTGGGATACCTACACCCTGATCGATGGTCGCAACCCGAACGGCAGCGACCCGATGAACGCGGCTACCCGACCTGTTCCTTCGACCATGACGTTTGATGCCAGCGGCAAACTTGTATCGGTCAGCACGCCGAATCCACCGGGTGCGCCTATCGTCAGCCCGAATCTGGCCATCACCAACTGGACTCCAGGTAAAGTGACCAATGGTGTGTGGGCACCCAACGGCGCCGCCGCCGACCCGGCGGGTGTGACCATCGCCATGACCAACACTACCCAGTTCAACGCCGATAGCGCGCGCTCGATTCCGGCGCAGAACGGCTACGCTACTGGTCAGATCTCCAACCTGACCATCGACGGCAACGGTGTGATGCTGGCCAACTTCAGCAACTACCAAACCAAGCCGATCGGTCAGATTGCGTTGGCCAGCTTCACCAACGAACAAGGTCTGCAGCAAGTGGGCGGCACCGCCTGGAAAGAAACCTACGCGTCGGGCATTCCGGGCTACGATTCGCCGGAAACCGGTACCTTGGGTTCGATCCGCTCCAACTCCCTGGAGGAGTCGAACGTCAACGTGACCAATGAACTGGTCGAGCTGATCAAGGCGCAGAGCAACTACCAGGCGAACGCCAAGACCATCTCCACCCAGAGCACCATCATGCAGACCATCATTCAGATGACTTGATGCTTGATAGTGCTGCATAAGGAACCCCTCGCAAGAGGGGTTTTTTTATGGCCGTGATTTTTGTCAGGGGCTGAGGTTTCGGTTGCCTGTGCTGGCCCCTTAGCGAGCAGGCGCCAGTCCGGCCAACACATTCATCGGGGCAAAAGAAAACCCCCGACCAACCAGAGGCTCATCGGGGGTTTCAGGTAGGCGCTTTTCAGCGCCTGCCGGCTCGGCTTATTGGCAAGCTTCGCAATCCGGCTCGTCGATGGCGCAGGCCTTCGGCACTGGAGCAGGACCGGCTGGAGCAGCCAGGACCGAGTCGTCACCGTGGTTGCCGCCGCTGGAAACAGCGTTCAGCTTACCGGTGTTGATGGTCGATTTCTCGGTGCTGGTCGCGGCCAGGGCACGGAGGTAGTAAGTGGTTTTCAGACCACGGTACCAGGCCATGCGGTAGGTCACGTCCAGCTTCTTGCCCGAAGCGCCGGCGATGTACAGGTTCAGCGACTGAGCCTGGTCGATCCACTTCTGACGACGGCTTGCCGCGTCGACGATCCACTTGGTGTCCACTTCGAAGGCGGTCGCGTAGAGCTCTTTGAGTTCTTGCGGGATGCGTTCGATCTGCTGCACGGAACCGTCGTAGTACTTCAGGTCGTTGATCATGACCGAGTCCCACAGACCGCGAGCCTTCAGGTCGCGAACCAGGTACGGGTTGATCACGGTGAATTCGCCCGACAGGTTCGATTTCACATAGAGGTTCTGGTAGGTCGGTTCGATCGACTGCGACACGCCAGTGATGTTGGCGATGGTTGCGGTCGGTGCGATGGCCATGATGTTGGAGTTACGAATGCCTTTCTGCACACGGGCGCGCACAGGTGCCCAGTCCAGGGTTTCGTTCAGGTCGACATCGATGTACTTCTGGCCACGGGCTTCGATCAGGATCTGTTGCGAATCCAGTGGCAGGATGCCCTTGGACCACAGCGAACCCTGGAACGTCTCGTAGGCACCACGCTCATCAGCTAGGTCGCAGGAAGCCTGGATCGCGTAGTAGCTGACCGCTTCCATCGACTTGTCGGCGAACTCGACGGCAGCGTCGGAACCGTAAGGGATGTGCTGCAGGTACAGCGCGTCCTGGAAGCCCATGATGCCCAGGCCGACCGGACGGTGCTTGAAGTTGGAGTTCTTCGCTTGCGGCACCGAGTAGTAGTTGATGTCGATCACGTTGTCGAGCATGCGCACGGCGGTGTTCACGGTGCGTTGCAGCTTGGCGGTGTCGAGCTTGCCGCCCACGATGTGGTTCGGCAGGTTGATCGAGCCCAGGTTGCAAACGGCGATCTCGTCCTTGTTGGTGTTCAAGGTGATCTCGGTGCACAGGTTCGAGCTGTGGACCACGCCGACGTGTTGCTGCGGGCTACGCAGGTTGCACGGGTCCTTGAAGGTCAGCCATGGGTGGCCGGTTTCAAACAGCATGGACAGCATCTTGCGCCACAGGTCTTTGGCCTGGATGGTCTTGAACAGCTTGACCTTGCCCGGGTACTCGGTCAGGGCTTCGTAGTACTCGTAGCGCTCTTCGAAGGCTTTACCGGTCAGGTCGTGCAGGTCCGGGACTTCGGATGGCGAGAACAGGGTCCACTTGCCGTCATCGAAGACACGCTTCATGAACAGGTCAGGGATCCAGTTGGCGGTGTTCATGTCGTGGGTACGACGACGATCGTCACCGGTGTTCTTGCGCAGCTCGATGAACTCTTCGATGTCCATGTGCCAGGTTTCCAGGTAGGCACATACAGCGCCCTTGCGCTTGCCACCCTGGTTAACGGCGACGGCGGTGTCGTTCACCACTTTCAGGAACGGCACGACGCCCTGGGACTTGCCGTTGGTGCCCTTGATGTACGAACCCAGCGCACGAACCGGAGTCCAGTCGTTGCCCAGGCCACCGGCGAATTTCGACAGCATGGCGTTGTCGTGGATCGCGTGGTAGATGCCCGACAGGTCATCCGGCACGGTGGTCAGGTAGCAGCTCGACAGCTGTGGACGCAGGGTGCCGGCGTTGAACAGGGTCGGGGTCGACGACATGTAGTCGAAGGACGACAGCAGGTTGTAGAACTCGATCGCACGGTCTTCTTTGTGCTTCTCTTCGATCGCCAGGCCCATGGCCACGCGCATGAAGAAGATCTGTGGCAGTTCGAAGCGCACGCCATCCTTGTGGATGAAATAACGGTCGTACAGGGTTTGCAGACCCAGGTAGGTGAACTGCTGGTCGCGCTCGTGGTTGATCGCCTTGCCGAGTTTTTCCAGGTCGAAGTCGGCCAGAACCGGGTTCAGCAATTCGAATTCGATACCCTTGGCGATGTAAGCAGGCAGGGCCTTGGCGTAAAGGTCGACCATTTCGTGGTGGGTGGCGCTTTCGGCGACGCCGAGGAAGCCCAGGCCTTCGGCACGCAGGGTGTCCATCAGCAGGCGGGCGGTCACGAACGAGTAGTTCGGCTCACGCTCGACCAGGGTACGGGCGGTCATCACCAGGGCGGTGTTGACGTCGGTCAGGGCCACGCCGTCGTACAGGTTTTTCAGGGTTTCGCGCTGGATCAGGTCGCCGTCGACTTCTTCCAGGCCTTCGCACGCTTCGGTGACGATGGTGTTCAGGCGACCCATGTCCAGCGGCGCCAGGCTGCCGTCGGCGCGGGTGATGCGGATCGACGGGTGAGCGTTGACCGCTTCTTCGACCGGTGCGTGGGCGGCGCGTTCTTTGGAGCGAGCGTCACGGTAGATCACGTAGTCGCGAGCGACTTTCTGCTCGCCGGCGCGCATCAGGGCCAGTTCGACCTGGTCCTGGATTTCTTCGATGTGGATGGTGCCGCCCGATGGCATGCGACGCTTGAAGGTTGCAGTGACCTGTTCGGTCAGGCGGGCAACGGTGTCGTGGATTCGCGACGAAGCGGCAGCGGTGCCGCCCTCAACTGCGAGAAACGCTTTGGTGATGGCGACGGTGATCTTGTCATCGGTGTAAGGAACGACAGTGCCGTTACGCTTGATCACGCGCAGCTGGCCAGGCGCGGTGGCGGACAGATCCGAATTCGAATCGGCAGCCTGCGGCAAGGTGCCCTGCGGGTTCTCGCGAGTTGTGTCGGTTTGCATGGGTGTCTCCACGTTCTCTATGTTTGTTTGGGCACCATCAAGGTGCCCACCGTTCCGTCCTGAAGCACTACAACCGGCGAATGCCGGGCATAACAACTTCGGGACAGTAGGAAGGGGGCTATTGGGCGCCGCTTCCATGCCGAAGTCTTTGGTCTCGTGCCATGGGCCTGAGACCGGGGTCCTTTAAGGTGACAGTTGGGACTGCAACACCCGTACCGTTTTCACCCTATTGGGCCGAAATACAGTAGCCATCCGCATGCGCGGTTTGGTCTTTCGAAAATACGTTTGGTTCAACCGGATAGTGGCAAGAAAAGCGCTTGAAATTGGTGTCCGGTTTGTGTTTGGTTTTTTGCGCGAAACCCTACATCTAGGGTTTTTTTTGCGCTGGGCTACAAGATAATGCGTTTTGGGGGGGGATTGCAACGTACTACCTGTGGATAAACCTGTGCGTAAATTGTGTGTGAAAGAGCGAATCGGCGTGTAGGCCAGCGATGCTGCTGGACCGGGCCTTTTTTCATCATTTTTCAACGATCGAAAAGGCCTGGACGGATTTTTAAGGGCGCGAACCCTATCACAAAAAAACGCCTTGTCCGAACGCATTTACCAGCTTGTGTTCTGGGCAGGCGACGTTTATACAATCGGCCAGCATGCAGGCAATTTATCCACCCCAATCATTACAAAAAGACGGGTGGGTTCTTCCTTATTAGAGATATTGGCAAGCAGAGGTCACCCGTGGAGCAAGAAGCCTGGCAGGTATTGATTGTCGAGGACGACCAGCGTCTGGCCGAACTGACCCGCGACTACCTGGAAGCCAATGGCCTGCGGGTTACAATCGAAGGCAATGGCGCCCTGGCGGCGGCGCGCATCATCAAGGAGCAGCCGGACCTGGTGATCCTCGACCTGATGCTCCCCGGCGAGGACGGCCTGAGCATTTGCCGCAAGGTCCGCGACCGCTATGACGGCCCGATCCTGATGCTCACCGCCCGCACCGACGACACCGACCAGATCCTTGGCCTGGACCTGGGGGCCGACGACTATGTGTGCAAACCGGTGCGCCCGCGTTTGCTGTTGGCGCGCATCCAGGCGTTGTTGCGACGCAGTGAAGCACCGGAGGCCGCCCCGGAAAAACAGCGGCGCCTGCAGTTCGGCCCCCTGGTGGTGGACAACGCGCTGCGCGAAGCCTGGCTGAACGACAACGGCATCGAGCTGACCAGCGCCGAGTTCGATCTGCTCTGGCTGTTGGTGGCCAACGCCGGGCGCATTCTGTCCCGGGAAGAAATTTTCACTGCGCTGCGCGGCATCGGCTATGACGGCCAGGACCGTTCCATCGACGTGCGCATTTCACGCATTCGCCCGAAAATCGGCGATGATCCGGAGCATCCGCGGCTGATAAAGACCATCCGCAGCAAAGGCTACCTGTTCGTTCCCGAGGCCTGCGTAGATACGTCCCTGTGAATTCGATCTTCCTGCGCATCTATGGCGGCATGTGCGCCGCGCTGATTCTGGTGGCGGTACTCGGTGTACTGGCATTGCACATGCTCAACCAGGTGCGTAGCGAGCAATATCGCGAGCGTCTGGCCCATGGCACATTCTCGCTGATGGCCGATAATCTGCAACCGATGAACCAGACCGAGCGCCACCGAGCGTTGCTGGTGTGGGAGCGGCTGCTGGGGATTCCGCTGGCCCTGAAAACCTTCGATCAGACCGACCTCGACCTCACCCAGCGCACCCGCGTGCTGCGCGGCCAGGCGCTGGTGGAGCAGACCGGCCCGCATGCGGCGAAGGTTTACCGCCTGGTCAGCGACCAGGAACAGTTGGTACTGACGGGGGAAGTGCAGCAGATCAGCGAGCAATTGGCCCGGGCGACGATTTACCTGTTGACCGATGAACTGGTGCGCTACCCGGTGGGTGAGCAGCCGGTGCGCCTGGCGCAATTGAAACAGGACAAAGGCTTTGGTTTCGACTTGCGGCTGGTGACGGTGGAAGACGCCGACATGGACGAAGACCAGAGTCGTCGGGTGTCCGAAGGCGACACGGTGATGGCGCTGGGCAAGGGCGGCGATTCGATTCGGGTGTTTGCTGGCATGGTCGGCACACCGTGGGTGCTGGAAATCGGTCCGTTGTATCAGATGAATCCTTATCCGCCGGAGTGGCTGGTGCTGATCGCTGCGCTGGGCCTGACCCTGATCGGATTGATCGTCTATCTGCTGGTACGGCAACTGGAGCGCCGTTTGCGCGGTCTGGAAGCGGCGGCCACGCGCATTGCCAAGGGCA
This sequence comes from Pseudomonas sp. G(2018), assembly GCF_005502415.1. Lineage (NCBI taxonomy): Bacteria > Pseudomonadati > Pseudomonadota > Gammaproteobacteria > Pseudomonadales > Pseudomonadaceae > Pseudomonas > Pseudomonas sp. G(2018). The sequence continues at coordinate 18,766 of NZ_SCOO01000008.1, forward strand.
GCCTGGAAACCCGCGTGCCGGCGCGGGGTGCGGACTCGGTTGGGCGGCTGGCGTCAGCGTTCAACGGCATGGCCGAGCACCTGCAACAACTGCTGGCGATCCAGCGCGAACTGGTGCGCGCCGTGTCCCACGAATTGCGCACGCCGGTGGCGCGCTTGCGTTTTGGCCTGGAAATGATCGGCTCGGCCAACACCCCACAAGCCCTGGAAAAATATTGCGCGAGCATGGATCACGACATCGAGGACCTGGATCGTCTGGTGGACGAAATGCTGACCTATGCGCGGCTGGAGCAAGGCTCGCCGGCCCTGAATTTCCAACGCATCGACCTGGATGCGCTGGTCAATCAGGTCATTGAGGAACTGGCGCCGCTTCGCGCCGATGTCACGGTGCAGCGAGGCTTGTGCCTGTCGGCCGCCGATTGTGACGATGCCTGGGTCGAGGCCGAGCCGCGTTACTTGCATCGGGCGCTGCAGAACCTTGTCAGCAACGCCATGCGCCATGCGCAATCGCGGGTGACCATCAGCTATCAGGTGGGACAACAACGCTGTCGGGTGGATGTCGAGGATGATGGGCCAGGCGTGCCGGAAATGGCCTGGGAGAAAATCTTCACCCCGTTCCTGCGCCTCGATGACAGCCGTACCCGTGCTTCTGGTGGTCACGGATTGGGCCTGTCCATTGTTCGGCGCATCATCCACTGGCATGACGGGCGGGCGCTGATCGGCAAGAGCAAAAGTCTGGGCGGGGCCTGTTTCAGTTTGAGTTGGCCGCGCAATCAGGAGAAGCGTTGAGATGGAGTGTTGTCTTTGAGGCCATTCCGAACACTGAATATTTTCAGGCCTTGATACTGACCAGACTCAACAACTGCCCATCCTCAACCCCGAACTGCGCATCCAGCTCGGTGCCGTTGCGCCATTCACTGGTGAGGTCGGTCAATAACCGCAACCGCACCTCACCCGCTTCGGACCAGTCCAGCACTTCGGCATGTTCGAAGTAGAAACGCTGCTGAACGATCGGATAGAGCGCCTTGAACAGGCTTTCCTTCACCGAAAAGGTCAGGGTCACCAGCAATGCCCGCAGATCTCGACGGCCAGCGGCCATGCGCTGTAGCTCGGGCGGGGTGAGAATTTCTCCGGCCAGACGTTCGGCACGTTCGGCATTGAGCAGGTTTTCCAGGTCCATGCCCAATCCGCGCCAATGGCTTTTGTTCGCGACGATTGCTGCGGCCCGGCCGGTGCTGTGGGTAATGGAGCCGGTGATGTGCGCCGGCCAGACCGGCGCGCGGTCCTCGCCGATGGCCGGGCTGAAACTCAGACCTTCCAGTTGCTGCAATGCGGCCCGCGCGCAAACCCGTCCGGCGAGAAACTCCGCCTGGCGTTTGGCGACGGAGCGCTGAATGCTCGCCGGCGCTTCGATGGCGCTGCGCTGGAAATCATCGCTGAGCAGTTGCGAAGTATCGAAACGGGTACTCAACAGCACCGCATCGGGCAGCACGAACGGCAGCGGCCAGTGGGCATCGAGGGGCGTGCAGCAGGCGGGCAGGGCGGGGACGGGATTCATGTCGGGCATTTTGCCGGGTTGCCTGGCGGCTGGGTAGTGCAAAGGTTCAGATCGGTTGTGCTGCCTTCGCGAGCAGGCTCGCTCCCACGGGATCTGCGGTGTGGCACAAATCCAATGTGGGAGCGCGCCTGCTCGCGAAGGCAGCGCCGTGGTTTAACTGATCAACTGAAGATCTTCTTGAAAAACGCCTGCATATCCGCCCACGACTTTTCATCCGCCGCCTTGTTGTAACCAATGTCCGGCCCGCCGTGGTCGCCATGGCTCAAACGGTCGGCGTCAGGATTGCTGAAGCCGTGCTTGGCGCCGTCCAGGTTGACGAATTGGTAGTCGGCCCCGGCCTTGTCCATTTCGGCCTTGAAGGCGGCGACGTTGTCCTGGGTGATCATGCTGTCCAGCGCGCCATGCTCGACCAGGATTTTCGCTTTCACGCTGCCGGGTGTCGCCGGCGTACTGGTCGCCAGCGCGCCGTGGAAACTCACCACGCCGGCCAGTGGCACTCCCCGGCGCGCAGCGTTGAGTACCACGCCACCGCCGAAGCAGTAACCAATGGCGGCCACTTTAGCCGGATCGGTTTGGGGTTGTTTCTTCAACAAGTCGAGCCCGGCCTGAAAGCGCGCGCTGGATGCGGCGCTGTCCTTCAATGCGGCCTGCATGAAGGCCATGGCGTCCTTGGGATGTTCGGTGTTCTTGCCATCGCCGTACATGTCGATGGCCAAGGCACTGTAGCCCAGGCCGGCGAGGTCACGGGCGCGACGCTTGGTGTAATCGTTGAGCCCCCACCATTCATGCACCACCACGACACCGGGGCGCGGGCCCTTGATCGCGTCGTCGTAGGCGTAATAGCCGATCAGTTGGGTGCCATCGGCACTCTGGTAGGGAATTTCCTGGGTCTTGATGGCGGCGTGGCCGAGCCCGCTCAAGGCCAGCAAGAGGACAGCTAAGAACATGCGCATGGTCGAATCTCCTGTGGAAACTCATTGGAATCGGTGAGTCGAGTTGATTCAGCTCAGGTTCAGAGTGCGTTCAGGGGGAGTTCAGGGCCGGGTCAGTAACCTTGCGCCATACCCGAAAAGCAAATAACGCATGAGGTAACTCCCCAATGACTACATTCAAAAAACTGCTTCTGGCTTTCACCGTCATGGGCGCCAGTGTCGCCGCCCATGCCGGCGACGACAATTTCGCCAGCCTTACTTTTGGACAGACCAGCGACAAGGTGAAAAAGTCCAATGCACTGGACACTAACCTCAATAATCCGAACGCCGGCGGCGTGATTGACAAGGACAACACCTGGGGTGTGCGTCTGGGGCAGCAGAACAGCCAGGGCCGCTACTACGCCACCTACGACAATGTGTCGGGCTCGCACAATGGGATTAAACTGCGTCAGGAAAACCTCCTGGGCAGCTACGATCTGTTCTACCCGGTGGGCGGCAGTACCAAGCTGTTCGGTGGCGCCACCGCCGGCTTAACCAAGTTGACGCAGGACTCGCCAGGCTACAGCCGCGACAGCGACATCGGTTACGCCGTCGGCGGGCAGATGGGTGTGCTGCAACAGGTGTCGCAAAACACCTCGGTTGAACTGGGTTACCGTTACCTGCGCAGCAATGCCAGTACCGAGATGAGCCAGAGCGGTGGCAGCAAACAGGGTTCGCTGGACCTGACCAGCAGTGCCCAGACGTACCTGTCCGCCAACTACGCTTTCTAAACGGCGGTCCGTGAAGGCCAACGCCGGATCAACTGATCCGGCGTTGGCATGTTAGTCATCGAGGCGTGCATGCTTTTGAGCAACTCGTGCCTCTGGAGCTGTTGATTTGCTGGAGAGCGTTATGAAACTGCTGGTCGTTGAAGATGAAGCGCTGTTGCGCCATCACCTGCAAACCCGTCTGACGGAAAGCGGCCATGTGGTCGAGTCCGTGGCCAATGCCGAGGAAGGGCTGTATCAGACCGAACAGTTCAATCACGACCTGGCGGTGATCGATCTCGGCCTGCCGGGCATGAGTGGTCTCGATCTGATCCGTCAGCTGCGTTCACGGGGCAAGACCTTCCCGATCCTGATCCTCACCGCGCGCGGCAACTGGCAGGACAAGGTTGAAGGCCTGGCCGCCGGGGCGGACGACTATGTGGTCAAGCCCTTCCAGTTCGAGGAACTGGACGCCCGGCTCAATGCCTTGCTGCGCCGCTCCAGCGGTTTTACCCAATCGACCATCGTCGCCGGGCCGTTGCTGCTCGACCTCAATCGCAAACAGGCGTCCCTGGACGACCAGCCGCTGGCGCTGACGGCCTACGAATACCGCATCCTCGAATACCTGATGCGTCATCACCAGCAAGTGGTGGCGAAAGACCGCCTGATGGAGCAGTTGTACCCGGATGATGACGAGCGCGATCCGAACGTGATCGAAGTGTTGGTCGGCCGTCTGCGCCGCAAACTGGAGGGGCCGGCCGGGTTCAAGCCGATCGATACCGTTCGCGGTCTCGGCTACCTGTTCAATGAGCGCTGCACTTGATTCGTTCGCTTCGTGTCCGCTTGATGCTCGCCGCCACACTGCTGGCGGTGCTGTTCATGCTGGCGCTGTTGCCGGCGATGCAAGGCGCGTTCAGCCTGGCACTGCAGGATTCCATCGAGCAGCGTCTGGCGTCGGATGTAACGACGCTGATCTCCGCCGCCCGGGTGGAGAACAACCGCTTGCAGATGCCGGCGCAGTTGCCTGACGAGCGTTTCAATCTCACCGACAGCCGTTTGCTCGGCTACATCTATGACCGCGAAGGTCACCTGGTCTGGCGATCCAAGGCCACCCAGGAAGAAAAGATCAATTACAAGCCGCGTTATGACGGGCGCGGTAACGAATTTGCAAGGATCAGCGAAGCCAATGACCAGGAGTTCTTCGTCTATGACGTCGAGGTCAAGTTGCTGGGCGGCAAGAGTGCGGCGTTCAGCATTGTCGCGCTGCAGCCGGTTCGCGAGTACGAACAGACCGTCGAAGGCCTGCGGGAAAACCTTTATCTGGGCTTCGGCGCGGCCTTGCTGGTGCTGCTGGCGTTGCTGTGGATCGGCCTGACCTGGGGGTTGCAGGCGCTGCGCCGACTCAGCCAGGAACTGGACGAAATCGAAAGTGGCGCCCGTGAAAGTCTCACCGAACAACATCCCCGCGAACTGCTGCGCCTGACCGGCTCCCTGAACCGCTTGCTGCACAGCGAGCGCGAGCAGCGCAGTCGTTACCGCGACTCCCTCGACGATCTGGCACACAGCCTGAAAACCCCGTTGGCCGTGCTGCAAGGCGTCAGCGAAGACATGGCGCAACGCCCCGAAGACCGCGACCAGGCTTGGGTGCTGCAAACCCAGATCGAGCGCATGAGCCAGCAGATCAGCTATCAACTGCAGCGCGCCAGCCTGCGTAAAAGCGGCCTGGTGCGTCATCAGGTGCAACTTCGTCCGGTGCTGCAAAGCTTGTGCGACACCCTGGACAAGGTCTACCGCGACAAGCGCGTGGGGGTGGTTCTGGACCTGCCTCAGGAGTGTTATGTGCCGATCGAGCAGGGCGCCTTGCTGGAGATGATGGGCAATCTGCTGGAGAACGCCTATCGCCTGTGCCTGGGCGAAGTGCGCATCAGCGTGCGCCAGACCCTGAGCGGCACTGAGTTGTGCGTCGAAGACGACGGCCCCGGCGTACCGCCCGACCAGCGTGCGCGCATCCTGCAAAGAGGCGAGCGGCTGGATCGGCAGCATCCCGGGCAAGGCATTGGCCTGGCGGTGGTCAAGGACATCATCGAAAGCTATAGCGCCAAACTGACCCTGGGGGATTCGCCAATGGGCGGGGCTGCATTCAGGATTCTGTTTCCGGTGGTTTGACTGGGGGATGCGGTGTGCTTTCGGTCCCCATCGCAAAGCTCAGTTCTCCTGCGCGCGATAAGCCCCCGGCGTCAACCCAGTCCACTTTTTGAACGCCCGATGAAACGCCGAAGGCTCGGAGAACCCCAGTTGCTCGGCGATTTGCTGCAAGGGCAGATCGTTGCGGCTCAGGTGATAGATCGCAATGTCGCGGCGCAGATGGTCCTTCAACGTCTGAAAACTGGTGCCTTCCTCGCGCAGATGGCGACGCAGCGTCTGTGGGCTGATGTGCAGGTGCGCGGCCACGGCCTCCAGGTCCGGCCAGCGTGAGCTGTCGCGGCTGAGCAAGCGCCGCAACTGACTGCTCAGGCTGTGGCCGTCGTCCGGGCGCGACAGCAGGTTGGCGGGTGAGTGTTCCAGGAAATGCTTGAGGGTACGTTCGTCCTGCAGCAACGGCATGTTCAGGTATCGGCTGTGGAACAGCAGGCTGCTCCGTTCTGTCGCGCTCTTTGTTGTCGAAAAAACCAGCGGACAGGAAAACAATAAATCGTATTCAGCCCCGTGTTCCGGTCGTGGATAGCTGAATGTGGCCTGCTCCAGCCGTATGCGCTGGCCGATCAGCCAACTGCCGAACCGGTGCCAGATCACCAACAGGCTTTCGGTGAGGAAATGATCCGGATCCCAGAGCTGCGAATCGTCCAGGCTCAGGCGGATCATGTCGCCTTCGTGCGTCAGGGTCAGGCAAGGTGCATCAGGGAATAGGCTGTAAAACAATAGGCCGCGGTTGAGCGCCTTATCCAGACTGCGGCAGTGGATCACGGCATGGCACATCATCGCAAAGCTGCCCGGTTTGCTCGGCGCCTGGCCGAACCCCAGGTATTCGTCGCCCAGTGCCAGCCACAGTGCCTGGATCAGTCGAGTGAACTGCTCCGGCGCGATGCGCGCCCGCGGCTCATCGAGCAACTCGGGGCTGATCCCCACTTGCTGCAGCAGCTGTGAATAGTCGTAGCCACGACGTTGCGCGCCACGCAAGGCAGCGCGGGCGAAATGACTGGCGATGGTGCGTTCGCGCATAACAGGCAAATCCGTCCATTGAACGGCGGATGGTAGCTGCGGTTTGAAGCGATGAACAAGGCGGATATCCGCCAAATTACGGGATGGGTTTTGGTCGAGGGGCGGAAATCCGCCACTGCGTCGTAACCGTTCGCGGGCGTTGATAAACCTGCAACCCTTGATATCAAAAGGCTTGCAGGGGTTTTGCGCAAGGTGGCACGGGCTTTGCGATACAACGAGCAGATGTCTGCCGTCGCGCAGCTCGAAAAAACAAATCCCTCCAGTGCAGGAGGGTTCGCAAATGAGGTGTCGAGGGCAACAGATGGATGTTGTCGGCGCGCACTCTTGAGGAACTTTGCAATGACGACTCGTCAGCCACTGTACAAATCCCTGTATTTCCAGGTGATCGTTGCAATTGTCATCGGTATTTTGCTCGGTCACTACTATCCGCAGCTCGGTGTGGCGGTCAAGCCACTGGGTGACGGGTTCATCAAACTGATCAAAATGATCATCGCCCCGATCATCTTCTGCACCGTCGTCAGCGGTATCGCCGGCATGCAGAACATGAAGTCGGTCGGCAAGACCGGCGGTTACGCGCTGCTGTACTTCGAAATCGTTTCGACCATCGCTTTGATCGTCGGTCTGGTAGTGGTCAACATTGTGCAGCCGGGCGCCGGCATGCACATCGACGTGACCACGCTGGATGCCTCCAAAGTGGCTGCCTATGTCTCGGCCGGTGCTGATCAAAGCGTCGTCGGCTTCCTCCTCAACGTGATCCCGTCCACCATCGTCGGCGCGTTCGCCACGGGTGACATCCTGCAAGTGCTGATGTTCTCGGTGATCTTCGGTTTCGCCCTGCATCGCTTGGGTGCCTACGGCAAGCCGCTGCTGGACTTCATCGATCGCTTCGCCCACGTGATGTTCAACATCATCAACATGATCATGAAGCTCGCGCCGATCGGTGCCTTCGGTGCCATGGCCTTCACCATCGGTGCCTACGGTGTCGGCTCGCTGGTGCAACTGGGTCAGTTGATGGCCTGCTTCTACATCACTTGCCTGCTGTTCATCCTGATCGTGCTGGGCGGTATCGCTCGCGCTCACGGCTTCAGCGTGCTGAAGCTGATCCGCTACATCCGTGAAGAATTGCTGATCGTGCTGGGTACTTCTTCTTCGGAATCGGTACTGCCACGCATGCTGATCAAGATGGAGCGTCTGGGCGCGAAGAAATCCGTCGTGGGTCTGGTAATCCCGACCGGTTACTCGTTCAACCTCGACGGCACCGCGATCTACCTGACCATGGCGGCCGTGTTCATTGCCCAGGCAACTGACACCCAAATGGACATCACGCACCAGCTCACTCTGTTGGTCGTGCTGCTGCTGTCGTCCAAAGGTGCCGCAGGTGTGACCGGTTCAGGCTTCATCGTACTGGCTGCCACCCTGTCCGCAGTTGGCCATCTGCCAGTTGCCGGCCTGGCGCTGATCCTCGGTATCGACCGCTTCATGTCCGAAGCACGTGCCCTGACCAACCTGATCGGTAACGCTGTTGCCACCGTGGTTGTTGCCAAGTGGGTCAAGGAACTGGACACCGACGTGCTGCAAGCCGAGCTTGCCTCGGGCGGTCGTGGCATCTCTAACGAGCGTGAAGAAGACGACCTGGGTGTGGCCGAAGGCCAGGCCTCGAACGTCAAGTAAGAACTCGTGAAATGAAAAACCCGCTTCGGCGGGTTTTTTATTGCCTGCGACTTGAGCGTAACGGTCAGCGTCACTGGCGCATAAGGTGATTGCTCCAGCGCGTTCGCCTGCCTAGTCTGGGGGCATCTTAGGGGGAGAATTTTCATGCTCGGTCCACTGGCATCACTCAAGGTTCTGGATTTCTCGACACTGCTGCCGGGGCCGTTCGCCTCGTTGTTGCTGGCGGACATGGGCGCCGAGGTGCTGCGCATCGAATCGCCATCCCGCATGGACCTCGTTCGCGTGCTGCCGCCCCACGATCAGGGCGTATCGGCCAGCCACGCCTACCTCAATCGCAACAAACGCAGCCTGGCCCTGGACCTCAAGCAGCCTGCGGCGCTGGAGGTGATCAAGCAGTTGCTCATGGACTACGACATCGTGCTGGAGCAGTTTCGCCCCGGCGTCATGGAGCGCTTGGGCCTGGGTTATGACGCCTTGAAGGCGATCAATCCCAGGCTCATTTATGTGTCGATCACCGGCTACGGCCAGACCGGTCCTTACAAAGACCGCGCGGGCCATGACATCAACTACCTGGCGCTGGCCGGGCTAGCGAGCTACACCGGCCGCGCCGACAGCGGACCGTTGCCCTTGGGCGCGCAGGTGGCGGATGTCGCCGGTGGTTCGCTGCACGGGGTCATCGGCCTGTTGGCGGCAGTGATTGCCCGGCAGCAGACCGGGCAGGGGCAGCATCTGGATGTGAGCATGACCGACTGCGCATTCAGCCTGAACGCCATGGCCGGTGCCGGGTATCTGGCTTGTGGCGTCGAGCCGGGGCGGGAAGACCAGATGCTCAATGGCGGCAGCTTCTACGATTATTACCGTTCGCGGGATGGGCGCTGGTTGTCGGTGGGCAGCCTGGAGCCGGGCTTCATGAAACAGCTGTGTGTGGCGTTGGGTGTGGAAGAGCTGGCGAGCCTGGGGCTGTCACCTCAACCGGCACAGCAGAAAAAGCTCAAGGACGCGCTGAGGGTTGAGTTCGAGAAGCATGATTTCACTGAGCTGTGCGCCTTGTTTGCCGAGCTGGATGCCTGTGTCGAGCCAGTATTGAGTCTGGGGGAGGCGGTGCGGCATCCGCAGTTTCAGGCGCGCAAACGGGTGACAGACGTGCCGCGCGCTGATGGCTCGACGCAGGCGCAGATGGCTTGCCCATTGAAGTTTTCCGATGGCTTGCCCGAGCCGAAGCATATTGGTTCGGCGCTGGGGGAGCATACGGATCAGGTGTTGGGGGAGTTGGGGTTCAGTGCTGAGCGGATAGAGGGTTTACGGCGCGCCAAGGTGATTCTCTAGCGCCTGTCAGGCCGTCTTCGCGAGCAGGCTCGCTCCCACAAAGGATCCATGTCGCACTGGACAGCCCCTGTGGGAGCGAGCCTGCTCGCGAAGGGGCCAGCCCAAACACCACAAGTCCAACTACTCGACCCTCATCTCCCCACTGAACACCAAGGTACTGCGACACCGCCGACACAAATATCGCCGCCCCTGCCTCACCAGCCCGTGACGCTGCGCTGAAAACGGGAAATCGCTGTCCGGGCAAGGGCATCTGTAGATATAGCGGGTCACGCTGCGGCGTTTGACGTCGTAGGTGTGGCAGCGATTGGGCGGCAGTTCGTACACGCCACGCATGATCAATTGCCACTCTTCGCCATGGGGCTGGATACGGTCGCCGAACAGTTGATGGGCGATCAGGTGCGCGACTTCGTGAGCCACGGTTTGCTTGAGGAAGTCTTCGGTATTTTCCCGGTACAACTGCGGATTGAAGCGCAGCAGGTTCTCGTGCAAATGCGCGACACCGGCTTTTTGCCCGCGCAGCTTGAGGCTCACCACCGGGCGTTTAAAAGGTCGTTTGAAAAAGGATTCAGCTTGTTGGAAACAGTCTTCGACGCGGGTATTGAGTTGCTCGGGCATGCTTGATGGATCTCCAGAGACGTCGAGTATGCCGCAACCTCCGGGCCTTGCGAATCGCTCAAGTGCCGAATGGTCGTTGCCGTTCCAGTTGCTCAAGCATTGAAAGGCCGCCTTGCGGCGGCCTGTGTTGGCAGATCTAGTTTTTGGGTGAAGAGTTGCTAATTGGTATAGACCGGCCCCACGCCGAGTCCCCAGACAATCACGGTAAACGCCATGATGGCCACCAGCACCACCAGGCCTACCGCGAGTACCGAGCTTGAAAACAGGAATCCCTCGTCCGATGGAATGTTCATGAATGTCGGTAGCCCGACGTACAACAGGTAGACGGTGTAGCAGATCGCCGCGGTGCCGACGATCATCCCCAGCCACAAGTGCGGATACAGCGCCGCTATGCCGCCAATGAACAGCGGAGTCGCGGTATAAGTCGCAAACGCCACGCAGCGGGCCAGGCTTGGGTTGGCGTCATAGGTACGGGCCATCCAGTGAATGAACGCGCCCATGACCGCAACGCCGCCAAGCATTGCCAGGTACGACATAATCGACATCCAGAGTGCGCTTTCCATCGTCAGCATCACGGGTGCTCGATTGCCGATGACCCAACCGACCTGGGTCGTGCCGATAAACGCCGATACTGCAGGGATCGCCGCCAGAATCAGCGTGTGAGTCAGGTACATGTGGCTGATGCTTTCCTCCTGGTCGCCACGGATTTCTTTCCATTCCTGGTCAGGGTGGGTGAAGAGCCCCACTACGTGATGGATCATGCCAGTCACTCCTCTTGTTTTTACCGTCGCCCCCCAGTGGAGCGCCTACGGGCCAAATTGGCCAAGTCAGTAATAGGTCTGGTTATGTCTGCGACCTTATGACGCAGTATAGGAAGGAGTTAACCCTACAGGTGGTAGGGCTTAGAGCAAATTGCGCTGTAAAGCGCTGGCTTAATCGCACTTGTGTCTGTAAGGCTGCAATCTGTCAGGACGCTTCGCCCCCGGAGGGTTTTTGCGTAAAATGCCCGCCTTTCGTCACACCTCACGGATTTCGCGTCATGGGCACTCTTACGGTCAACCAGAACAAACTGCAAAAGCGCCTTCGCCGTCAGGCCGGTGAGGCTGTCGCCGACTTCAACATGATTGAAGACGGCGATAAGGTCATGGTCTGCCTGTCCGGTGGCAAGGACAGCTACACCATGCTTGATGTGCTGATGCACTTGCAGAAGGTCGCACCGATCAAGTTCGAGATCGTGGCCGTGAACATGGACCAGAAACAGCCAGGCTTTCCGGAGCACGTGCTGCCGGCCTACCTCAAGGAACTGGGCATCGAGTACCACATCGTCGAGAAAGACACCTACTCGGTGGTCAAGGAGCTGATTCCCGAAGGCAAGACCACCTGTTCGCTCTGCTCGCGCCTGCGTCGCGGTACGCTCTACACCTTCGCCGATGAAATCGGTGCGACCAAGATGGCGCTCGGTCACCATCGCGACGACATCGTCGAGACCTTCTTCCTGAACATGTTCTTCAACGGTTCGCTCAAGGCCATGCCGCCGAAATTGCGCGCCGACGATGGTCGCAACGTGGTGATACGGCCGCTGGCCTACTGCAACGAGAAAGACATCCAGGCCTATTCGGACCTCAAGCAATTCCCGATCATCCCGTGCAACCTCTGCGGTTCCCAGGAAAACCTGCAACGTCAGGTGGTCAAGGAAATGCTGCAAGACTGGGAGCGCAAGACCCCTGGCCGTACCGAGAGCATTTTCCGCAGCCTGCAGAATGTGATTCCGTCGCAATTGGCTGACCGCAATTTGTTCGACTTCACCAACCTGAGGATCGACGAAACGGCGGCTTCGCGCTTCGTCAACGTAGTGAACCTTTAAACACAATCATTGTGGGAGCCAGCCTGCTGGCGATGGCGGAGTGTCAGACACATCATTGTTGACTGACACCCCTTCATCGCCAGCAGGCTGGCTCCCACAGGTTTTGTTAAAGGTTGGCCGTTCATTTTTCAATCCTCAGGAGAGGGCATGCGCGACTACAAGTGGCTGAACGAATACTGCTTGAACCGCTTCGGTTCGGCGACTGAACTGGAAGCCCATCTGCCCGTTCCCAAGACTGCGGCGCAATTGCGCGACATTACCGACGATCGCTACCTGTCGACCATGGCGCTGCGTGTGTTTCGCGCGGGTCTCAAGCACAGCCTGGTGGACGCCAAGTGGCCGGCTTTCGAAGAAGTGTTCTTCAAGTTCGACCCGGAGAAAGTCGTGCTGATGAGCGCCGAACACCTGGAGCGCCTGATGCAGGACGCGCGGATCATCCGCCATCTGGGCAAGCTCAAGAGCGTGCCGCGTAACGCGCAGTTCGTGCTGGACGTGGCCCATGAACAGGGCAGCTTCGGCGCGATGATCGCCGATTGGCCGGTGACCGATATCGTCGGGTTGTGGACCGTGCTGAAGAAGCGTGGCCATCAATTGGGCGGTCTGTCGGCTCCGCGTTTTCTGCGGATGGTCGGCAAGGACACCTTCGTGCCGAGTTATGACGTGGTGGCGGCGTTGAATGGACAGGACATCATCGACAAGGTGCCGAGCAGTCTGCGCGACCTGGCGTTGGTGCAGGACGTGTTCAACCAGTGGCATGCAGAAAGTGGCGGACGGCCGATGAGCCAGATCTCTATGATGCTCGCGTATACAGTGAATCATTGAGACCGAGTAGGTCCAATCGCCAGCAGGCTGGCTCCCACAGGGGACTTGTGTACGGCACAGATCCAATGTGGGAGCCAGCCTGCTGGCGATTGCAATCTGTCAGGCGACGGAGATTTCACCCTCGCCAGCCAACTTGCGATTCAACTGATACCGCCACCGCACGTACAACAGCGCCGAGCAGAACACCGCCAGGCTTGCCCCCATTTCCAGCAAACCGAACATCTGCCGGTTCGGGTCATACGCGGCCAGTGCGCCCTTGATGAAATACAGGTTCACCACAAAACACATCCACGAATGCCCGCGCGGGCTGCCGATGATCATGCCAGGTGCCAGCAACAACAACGGCACCAGCTCGATCAGCAAAATCACCCATGGCCGGGCGCCGTGCAGGTCGGCTACCAGCAGGTAGTAGATACACAGCAACCCCACCAGGCCGAAAAAACACAGCAGACTGATGATGCGCATGGCCCGGACACGGGGTTCAAGCCATTCGATGGCGGGCAGGATCTTCGGCTTCTTGGCCACTCTCAACCCTCCAGTTTCTGCGCCGTTTTGGCCAGGCGCATGCCCAGTGCGCGGCACAGCGCCACTTCATGAGCATCCAGACCGCTTTTGCCATCGGCACCGGCGTGGTGGCTGGCGCCATAAGGCGTGCCGCCACCCTGGGTTTCCAGGAGCGCCGACTCGCTGTAGGGCAGGCCGGTGATCAACATGCCGTGGTGCAGCAGCGGCAACATCATCGACAGCAACGTGGTCTCCTGGCCGCCGTGCAGGCTCGCGGTGGAAGTGAACACGCCGGCCGGTTTGCCCACCAGGGCGCCGGTCAGCCACAGGTTGCTGGTGCCGTCGAGGAAATACTTGAGTGGCGCCGCCATGTTGCCGAAGCGGGTCGGACTGCCCAGGGCCAGGCCAGCGCAGTTTTTCAGGTCGTCGAGACTGGCGTAGAGCGCGCCTTCGTCCGGAATATCCGGCGCCACGGCTTCGCATTCGGTGGAAATCGCCGGCACGGTGCGCAAACGCGCTTCAAGCCCCGCCTGTTCCACGCCACGGGCAATCTGCCGGGCCATTTCATTGGTTGCGCCGCTGCGGCTGTAATACAGCACCAGAATGTACGGCGCGCTCACGGCAACAGCTCCAGGATTTGCTCCGGTGGACGGCCGATGACGGCTTTGTCGCCGACTTCGAGAATCGGTCGCTCCATGAGTTTCGGGTGAGCGGCGATGGCGGCGATCAATTGCGCCTCGCTCAGGCTGCTGTCGGCCAGGTTGAGGGTTTTGTACTCGTCCTCGCCAGTGCGCAGCAATTGTCGGGCGCTGATGCCCAGCTTGGTCAGCAGGCTCTGGATTTGCGTGGCGTCCAGCGGGTTTTCCAGGTAGCGGACCACGGTCGGTGTCAGGCCACGGACTTCGAGCAGTTCGAGCGCACCGCGGGATTTCGAGCAGCGCGGGTTGTGATAAAGCGTCAGATCGGTCATGAGCGGGTCGCATCTTGCGTAAGGTGGCGGCTATTCTAACTGTGCAGCGCGTAATCCAGAACCTCGGGAGGCGATGGGTCGCAGGCGCATTCAATTTTTGACAAGGAACACGACATGACTAGGCGACTGGCAGCGGCATTGACGATCATCGGAACGTTGATGCTGGGGGGCTGCGGTAACGACTACGGGATCGATCAGAGCGGACAGAAAGTCGCTGCAGAGCGTCTGGACAAACAATGGCTGGTACTCAATTACTGGGCCGAATGGTGCGGCCCGTGCCGGACCGAGATCCCGGAATTGAACGCGTTGGCCGAGCAGCTCAAGGACAGGAAAATCGGTGTGTTCGGGGTCAACTTCGACAATGTGCAGGGCGAAGAGCTGAAAAGCGCCAGCGAGAAACTCGGGATCAAGTTCACCGTGCTGGCGCAGGACCCTGCCGAGCTGTTCGAACTGCCGCGCAGTGAGGCATTGCCGGTGACCTACATCATCGATAACAAGGGCAAGGTGCGGGAACAGTTGATGGGCGAGCAGACGGCGGCGGGGGTGATGGCGAAGCTGGAGGCGCTGCAGGCTAAGAATTGAGTCAAACGATCGCAGTCTCTGTAGGAACACAGCTTGCTGGCGATGGCGATCTCAAGGACGCCATCGCCAGCAAGCTGTACTCCTACATGAATCGGGGGGTTAACCCTCTTCAAGCCACCAGCGCAGCGGCTTGCCTTCAGCCGGCCAGAAGCGCATCTGGTTGATCGATGAAACGTCCCAGCGCTGCACGTTTTCCAGGGCCTGAAGGAAGCGTTTTTCCTGCTCCATCAGCGCCGGGGCGCAGAGTTTGCGGGTGCTGCCGACCTTGCCGAAGCTCAGCTTGCTGCCTTCCAGGGTATACGGCGCAAACCAATGGTTGCACCCGCCGCTACCGTAGGCGCGACCGTCCTCATCGAGCGTGATGGTCAGGTGGCTGTAATCCATCAATGGCCGTTCGCCGATCCACTCCAGGATGTAGCTGCGGTTTTGTTGCAATTGCACAGGCTCGGCGGCGCAACCCAGCAGGCTGGCACCGACCATGCCGGCCAGAGCGAGGCGTTTCATCACGCGGGCTCCTGGCATTTCGGGCACAGGTGATTCTCGCCGACGGTACTCCAGCCCAACTCGGCAATCCGCGCGGTGGCGGCAGGCTTTTCGGCCTTGTTGCCCAGTTTGGCATCGACCGCGAACTCGAAGCTCAGCTCCTTGGCGCAGCTGTCGCAGTTCACTTTCCACGTATGGATCGCCAGTTCGCCGAACACCGGACCACTGGCCACCGCGACCCATTGGCCGGGCGGATTGATCAAGTGACGAACCGTTTCGACGGTCAAGCGCATGGACAAGTCCTTGGCGCCCTTGAGGGTCACGACCAGCACGTCATTGTTGCGAATCGAGCCGCCGTTGCCGGTGACTTGATAGCGCCCCGGCACCAGGGCGCGGCATTCGGTGAGGGTGTGTTGCGGGTTCATCAGGCTGTAGCGGAAATCGTGTTCGACCATGGGTCCTCCAAATATGCGCGATATGCTAGCACGGGCATACGCGCAGCATGGCGCGGGTAGATGACCTTCGATCAGGTTCAGTCGCCCTCTACACGATTCTCGGGCTTGCCCGCCCTCCAGGCCGCGATGTTGTGCAAGGTGGTCGCAGCAATCGCACCCAGGGCTTCGCTGGTCAGGAAGGCCTGGTGCGCGGTGACAATGACATTGGGGAAGGTCAGCAGTCGCGCGAGTACATCGTCCTGCAAGGGCAGGTCGGAACGGTCCTCGAAGAACAACTGTGCCTCTTCTTCATACACGTCCAGCCCCAGATAGCCGAGCTGGCCCTCCTTCAAGGCGTCGATCAGCGCGGGCGTGTCCACCAGGCCGCCGCGGCCGGTGTTGATCAACATCGCGCCCGGTTGCATGTGCGCTAGCGATTCGCGGTTGATCAAATGTTTGCTCTGTTCGTTGAGCGGGCAGTGCAGGCTGATGATCTGCGATTCGGCCAGCAATTGCGGCAAGCTCAAATAGCGCGCACCCAGGGCTTCGACCTGCGGGTTCGGGTAAGGATCGTAGGCCAGCAACCGGCAACCGAATCCGTTCATGATTTTGGCGAAGGTCGCGCCGATCTGCCCGGTGCCGACCACGCCGACCGTCTTGCCCACCAAGTCGAAACCGGTCAGCCCATGCAAACTGAAATCACCTTCGCGGGTACGGTTGTAGGCTCGATGCAAACGGCGGTTCAGCGCCAGGATCAGCGCTACCGCATGCTCGGCCACGGCATGGGGCGAGTAGGCCGGGACGCGCACAACCGCCAGCCCCAGGCGTTTCGCCGCCGCCAGGTCGACATGATTGTAACCGGCCGAGCGCAGGGCGATCAGGCGTGTGCCGCCGGCAGCCAGGCGTTCGAGTACCGGGGCGCCGAGGTCGTCATTGATGAAGGCGCAGACCACCTCGTGATGTTCCGCCAACGCTACCGTATCCAGGCTCAGTCGCGCGGCTTGAAAGTGCAGTTCGATGCCGGCCGGCAGGTCGGCGGCGAGGAAACTGTCGCGGTCGTAGGTCTGACTGCTGAAAAGAATCGTGCGCATGTTGTCCTCCTGGAGAGTGAGTCTTGAAGGCTACCGCCAACCCTGTGGGAGCTGGCTTGCCAGAGAAGGTAACCTCAAGAACAACGCAGAATTTGAGTGGCCCTTCGCCGGCGAGCCAGCTCCCACAGGGATTGTGGTGAGCTTAGCGCCTGGTACTCACAGTGCCATTGCGCCATATCAAGCATTGATACGCGCCTGCGCGGCGAGGCGATTGATCGCCCGGTCGAGTTCTTCGAGGGCACCGAAGGCTTTCGGGTCTTGCTGCTTGAGCAGGGTTTCGCTGCGTTGGCAGGCGGCGCGCAATTGCGGCACGCCGCAATAGCGGGTGGCGCCATGCAGGCGATGAACCCGTTCGATCAAGGCATTGTGGTCGTGGCTTTCCTGCGCCTGGCGGATCGCTTCGCGATCGGCCTCCAGCGATGCCAGCAACATCGCCAACATGTCCGCGGCCAGATCGGCCTTGCCGGCGGCCAGGCGCAAACCTTCCTCATGATCCAGCACCTGCAGCTCATAAGCGCCGCCGTGGCTGTAACCTGAGCGCTCCGGGCTCTGGTTGCGCAACGCCAGGCCGCTCCATTTCAATACCACTTGGGCCAGTTGCCGCTCGCTGATCGGCTTGGTCAGGTAGTCGTCCATGCCACTTTGCAGCAGTGCACGTTTTTCGTTGGCCATGGCGTGGGCGGTCAGGGCGACGATCGGCAGCGGCGTGCAATGCCGTTCGCTTTCCCACTGGCGGATCGTTTCGGTACTCTGGCGTCCGTCCATGCCGGGCATCTGCACATCCATCAATACCAGATCGAAGGTTTCGCTCTGTACCGCCTTGACGGCGGCGTAACCGCTTTCCACTGCAAGTACTTTGGCCCCCATGTCTTCGAGCAGGGTTTGCACCAACAGCAGGTTGGCCGGGTTGTCGTCGACGCACAGCACTTTCGGTGCGCGGCTCGAGACCGGTTCACCGGGTTCGTTGCGGGGCTGGCGCGGGTTGACCAGATCGGACAGCGCACGCCGCAACTTGCGCGTGCAGGCCGGTTTGGCCTGGAGCTGGCTGTGAGGGTTGGGCACCGAGAGGTGAAACAGCGTCTGTTCCGTGGTCGGGCACAGCACCAGCACTTTGCAGCCCAGGTGTTCGAGGTCCCAGATGTACTGGTTGAGGCGCTCCGGCGGCATGTCGTTACTGGTGACACCCAGCACCGCCAGGTCGATCGCCTGATCGGTCTGATGGGCGACGGTCACGCCGTTGGTCAGGCTTTCCAGGTTTGTGAACGGGGTGACAGCCAGGCCGCAGTCTTCCAATTGGTGCTGCAGCGCCTGGCGGGCCAGTTCGTGGTTTTCCAGTAACGCCACGCGGCGCCCGGACAACGGCGGACCGGGCAGGTCTTCAGTATCGTCGCGGGTTTTGGGCAGGCTCAGGCTGATCCAGAACTCCGAACCTTCGCCCGGCGTGCTGTCGACACCAATCTCACCGCCCATTTGTTCGATCAGCCGTTTGGAAATCACCAGCCCCAGACCTGTGCCGCCGGGTTGCCGGGACAGCGAGTTGTCGGCCTGGCTGAACGCCTGGAACAGCGCGCGCACGTCCTGGTTCGACAGGCCGATGCCGGTGTCCTGGATGCTGATGCGCAGTTGCACGCTGTCTTCGTGTTCTTCTTCGAGCATGGCGCGGGCAACGATGGTGCCTTCGCGGGTGAACTTGATTGCGTTGCTGACCAGGTTGGTGAGGATCTGTTTGAGCCGCAGCGGATCACCCACCAGCGACAGCGGCGTGTCGCGGTAAACCAGGCTCACCAGCTCCAGCTGTTTGGCGTGAGCGGCCGGGGCGAGGATGGTCAGCGTGTCTTGCAGCAGGTCGCGCAGGTTGAACGGAATATGATCGAGTACCAGTTTGCCGGCCTCGATTTTCGAGAAGTCGAGAATCTCGTTGATGATTCCCAGCAGGCTGTCAGCGGACTTTTCGATGGTGCCCAGATAGTCGAGTTGGCGCGGGGTCAGCTCGCTTTTTTGCAGCAGGTGGGTGAAGCCGAGAATGCCGTTGAGTGGTGTGCGGATTTCATGACTCATGTTGGCGAGGAATTCGGACTTGATCCGGCTCGCCTCCAGGGCTTCCTTGCGCGCCAGGTCAAGCTCGATGTTCTGGATCTCGATGGTTTCCAGGTTCTGGCGCACATCTTCGGTGGCCTGGTCGATGCTGTGCTGCAATTCTTCCTGGGCGTTCTGCAAGGTGCCAGCCATGCGGTTGATGCCGGACGCCAGTTCATCCAGTTCCTGGCTGCCGAGGGGCGGCAGGCGGGTTTCCAGATGGCCGTCCTTGAGCTGCGCCACGGCTTGTTTGATCTGGCTCAAGGGGCGATTGATCGTGCGACCCATGCGCAACGCCAGCAGCGCCGCGCCCCCCAAACCTGCGAAGATCATCAGCAGGCTGGCGAACAGGCTACGGTAACCGCGTAGCAGCATGCCGTTGTGGGACAGTTCGAGTTCGACCCAGCCCAGCAGGCGGTCGGCTTCATCGGGAATCACGTCGCCCGCCAGATTGCGGTGTTTACCGAACACGGGCAGCAAATAACGCGTTGCATCATTGCCACTGCGGCGCAGCATCTGTGAGCCATCACCCAGTGGCGCCCGGTTGAGCATGATGGGGCCGGCGTGGGCCAGCAGCGAGCGGTCAGGCGCGAGGAAGGTCACGGCACGCACATCCGGTTGTTCCAGGGACTCGGTGGCAATCCGCTCCAGCAGCTCGTTATTTTTGTGCCCCATGGCCGGCGCCACCAGCGGCGCCAGTTGCTCGGCGATCATTTCGCCGCGTTGCATGAGTTGGGCTTGCAGGTCGGATTGCTGCATCCAGGTAAAATAGCCACCCAGGACCAATGCCATCAGGCTGGTCGGCAACAGGGTCAGCAACAGCACGCGACCTTTAATTCCCAGTTTCTTGAGCACGCATCTCTCCTGCATCCAGCGATCGATAGACCTGCACATGCGTCCCGCACGCGCCACTTGCGCAGTGTAGCGATTTGCAGGCGGGCAATCCTCGTAAAATTGAAGTCGTCATTCGTCGGTCGGTTCGACACTTTTGCGCGCGGGACAAACCCTTGTGTTGCCCTGTGCCGCGCAATCTTGAATAATTGTCAACTGAGAATTATTTGCAGATACTCATGACTCCCATCGCTGCCCGCCATCCCCGCATCCTTTCCATCGAAGACGACCTCGTACTTGGTGCCTATGTTCATGAGCATCTGGGGCGTAGCGGCTTTCAGGTGACCTGGTGCCAGAACGGACAGGAAGGCCTGGACGCTGCCCGCCAGCAAGCCTTCGATGTGGTGCTGATGGACATCCTGCTACCTGGCCTGGACGGGCTTTCTGTGTTGACGCAACTGCGCCAGAGCCATTCCACCCCGGTGCTGCTGATGTCGGCGCTCGGTGCCGAGGCGGATCGCATCAGTGGCTTTCGCCTGGGGGCCGATGATTACCTGCCCAAGCCTTTCAGCATGGTCGAGTTGCGGGTGCGCATCGAAGCGATTCTGCGCCGGGTCGCGCTGGATCGTCGGCCGACGCCGGTAGCCATTGCTCCGGTGGCGGACAGTCTGCATTTCGACGATGAGCTGTTCGAGGTTTTCTATGGCGAGCAGGCGGCCGGCCTGACCCGCAGTGAGTATCGGCTGCTGGAAACCCTGAACCGCAACGGTGATGAAGTGTTGAGCAAAGCCTTCCTTTATCAGCATGTGTTGCAACGTGGCTACGCGGCCCATGACCGCAGTCTGGACATGCACATCAGCCAGATCCGTCGCAAGCTCAAGGCCATCGACTATACCGAACGCGAAGTGCGCACGGTGTGGGGCAAGGGTTACATCCTGAGTGCCGGCGATGAAATGTAAGTTGCCGGGGCGACATTCGCTGTTCTGGAAGCTGGCCTGTCTGCTGGTGGCGTTCTGTCTGCTGATGATCTGGCTGAGTTGGTCCTGGGGACGCTACATGGAAAAGCGCAACCAATTTCTATCCGATGCAGCGCGCGGCACCTTGACGCGCTATGCCGCCGAGGCCGAACAAGCGTGGCGGCAGCGCCAGCAGGAGGGCGTCGATAACTGGCTGCAGAGCATGCGCCACCGCGAAACGGGTTGGGTGGGTGTCATTGGTGGTGATTTACAGTCGTTGAGCAGCTATACGCTGACGGACAAGGAAATCGAGCGCCTGACCTTTCTACGGGGCCTGGATTGGCCTATCCACAAAAAAGGCCGGCCATGGATGCGTGTACCGTTTCCTGGTGACTCGTCTGCTGGCAGCCTGGTGATCGAGCTGCCCGAACGTTTTGTACCCGGGCACTATCGGGTGTTCTGGCGCGTGATCACTAACGGTGTGATTCCAGGGCTATTCACCTTGTTACTCTGCGTCGGCCTCTATCGTTTACTGGTGGTACCGCTTAACCACCTGCGCGCCCAGGCCAATGCCTGGCGCGTCGATCAGTTGAATGTGCGGTTGTCGAGTCGCACGACCAACCGTTCCGATGAATTGGGTGAGCTGGGCAGGGCGTTCGATCACATGTCCGAGCGCCTGCAAAGTACCGTCGCCTTGCAACAGCAACTGCTGCGCGACCTGTCCCATGAGTTGCGCACGCCGCTGAGTCGCCTGCGGGTGGCCAGTGAAAGCGAGCAGGGGCTGGCCGCCTTGCGCGAGCGCATCGGCCGCGAAGTCGATGGTATGCAACGGCTGGTGGAGGACACGCTGCAATTGGCCTGGCTCGACACCGAGCGTACCCGTTTGCCCGACGAAGCGATTCAGGTCCAGGCCCTGTGGGAGATGCTCACCGAAAACGCGTGTTATGAAAGTTGCTGGCCGCAAGGGCAATTGCAGTGTTCGGTGGATTCTTCGTGCTGGGTCCGCGGCCATCTCAATACCCTAGCCCAGGCTCTGGAAAACATGCTGCGCAACGCGATTCGACATTCACCCGAGGGCGGCGTGGTCACGCTGGGTGGTCGACGTGATGGCAAATACTGGCATTTGTGGCTGGAAGATCAGGGCGGCGGTGTGGCGGAAGATGATCTGGAGCGGATTTTCCTGCCCTTCACCCGTCTCGATGGCTCACGGCCAGGGGATGGTGGTTTTGGCTTGGGCTTGAGTATTGCGAGGAATGCGGTGCAGCGTCAGCGCGGCAGGCTTTGGGCTGAAAACACCGGGAGCGGGTTGCGGATGAATATGCGGTTGGTGGCGGATGACGCCTTCGCGAGCAGGCTCGCTCCCACCATGGACATTGGTTGCCCGCAGATTACGTGACCGACCCCGATCCCGGTGGAAGCGAGCCTGCTCGCGGCCCACCCAACAACGACCGCTCTGATTTTGCCAGAGCGTTCCCGAGATTCTGTACGACTTTTCCCAAAGGGTATCACCGGTCATTTCAAACATCCTTGGCGGTTTAAGCTCACGCTTTTACTCATGTTCAAGGAGTCAAGCATGACTGTACCCCAGGCGCCCGGCAGTACAACCGACGACCGTTTCAATGAAGTGCTTGCACTGATTCAAAGCGCCAGACGACAGGCCATGCAGGCGGTGAATACGTAACTGATCGAGTTGTACTGGCAGGTTGGTGCTTATATCAGCCGCAAGCTGGATAAATCCGAATGGGGCGATGCCGTGATCGGTCAACTGGCCGAGCATCTGGCTCAGACTCAACCGGGGCTGCGTGGTTTTACCCGGTCGAATTTGTTCCGCATGCGTCAGTTTTATGAGACCTACCGCACCGAATTAAAAGTCGCACCACTGGCGCGACAATTATCCTGGTCACACAATTTGATCATCTTCGGACAATGCAAACGGCCAGAAGAGCGCGAGATCTATCTGCGAATGGCCGTTCAGGAGAAATGGTCGAAGCGCGAGCTGGAACGCCAGTTCAAGGCCGCGCGGTTTGAACGCAGCGTGACCGAGCCGGCAAAAGTCTCCGCAGTTCTGAAACAAACTCACCCCTCAGCACTTGAGATATTCCGTGACGCCTACATGGTCGAGTTTCTCGACCTGCCCACCGCCCACGCCGAAACGGTTCTGCATCGGGGACAGACAGGAAAGGGCTGAATCAGCCGCTTATTCCCATAAACCATAAGCACCACACTTTGCGTGATATGGGCTTGCGAGGTTTGCCGGTATGATAGGCGCCCCCGCAGTCTGGATTGCGAATACGCCATGACCTTGCAGTACCCAACCATCGCCGATTGCGTCGGCAACACTCCGCTGGTCCGTTTGCAGCGCCTGCCCGGCGAAACCAGCAACACCCTTTTGCTCAAGCTCGAAGGGAACAACCCGGCGGGTTCGGTCAAGGACCGTCCGGCGCTGTCGATGATCACCCGTGCCGAGTTGCGCGGGCAGATCCACGTCGGCGATACGCTGATCGAAGCGACCTCGGGTAATACCGGGATCGCCCTGGCCATGGCCGCCGCGATCAAGGGTTACAAGATGATCCTGATCATGCCGGACAACTCCAGTGCCGAACGCAAGGCCGCCATGACCGCTTACGGTGCCGAGCTGATACTGGTCAGCCAGGAACAAGGCATGGAAGGCGCCCGAGACCTCGCGCAGAAGATGGAAGCCGAAGGTCGCGGCAAGGTGCTGGACCAGTTCGCCAACGGTGACAACCCCGAAGCACACTACACCACCACCGGCCCGGAAATCTGGCGTCAGACCGAAGGCACCATCACCCATTTCGTCAGCTCCATGGGCACCACCGGTACCATCATGGGCGTTTCGCGCTACTTGAAAGAGCAGAACGAAAACGTACAGATCATCGGTCTGCAACCCATGGAAGGTTCGGCGATTCCGGGTATCCGTCGCTGGCCCCAGGAATACCTGCCGAAAATCTATCAGGCCGACCGCGTGGATCGCATCGTTGACATGGCCCAGAGCGAAGCCGAAGACGTGACCCGTCGACTGGCCCGCGAAGAAGGCATCTTCTGCGGTGTCTCGTCGGGTGGTGCGGTGGCCGCCATGTTGCGTCTGTCCAAGGAAGTTGAAAACGCGGTGATCGTCGCGATCATCTGCGACCGTGGCGACCGTTACCTGTCGACCGGCATTTTCGACGCGCCCAACTGATGGCCAAACATGAGAGAGGCCTGCGCTTCCAGCCCACCGGCGGCAGCAAGGCCCCGCAAGTCCCGACCGGCAAAAAGCAGCGCCTGACCATCGAGCGCCTGGCCAATGACGGTCGTGGTATCGCGTTTTTCGAAGGGCGTACCTGGTTCGTCATCGGCGCGTTGGCCGGTGAGGAAATCGAGGCGCGCGTACTCGGTGCCCATGGCAAAGTGGTCGAGGCGCGCACCGAGCGGGTGTTCAAGGCCAGCGAACTGCGTCGCCCGGCGCCGTGTGCCCATGCCGGTCGCTGCGGCGGTTGCAGCGTGCAACATTTGCCTCACAGTGAACAGCTCGCCCTGAAACAGCGCATGCTCGCCGAGCAATTGACCCGGGTCG
Source organism: Pseudomonas sp. G(2018) (assembly GCF_005502415.1). Classification (NCBI taxonomy): domain Bacteria; kingdom Pseudomonadati; phylum Pseudomonadota; class Gammaproteobacteria; order Pseudomonadales; family Pseudomonadaceae; genus Pseudomonas; species Pseudomonas sp. G(2018). The sequence goes on from NZ_SCOO01000008.1 coordinate 43,019, forward strand.
CCGGTGTCGAGCCCGAAGAATGGGCGGCGCCTTTGAGCGGTCCGGAATTCGCTTACCGTCGTCGCGCCCGGGTAGCGGTGCGCTGGGACATGAAGGCGAAAAAACTCGAAGTCGGTTTCCGTGCCGCTGGCAGCCAGGACATCGTTGCCATCGATGAATGCCCGGTGCTGGTACAGCCCTTGCAACCCATCATGACCCGCTTGCCGGAGATGCTGCGGCGCTTGAGCAAACCCCAGGCGCTTGGGCACGTGGAGTTGTTCAGCGGTTCATCGCTGGCGGTCTTGCTGCGACACATGGCGCCGCTGTCCGAAAGTGACATGACCATCCTCAAGGATTTTTGCGCGTTCCATGAAGCCCAGTTGTGGCTGCACGGCGATGGCGAGCCGCAACCGGTCGAAGCCGATCAATCCTTGGGCTATCGTCTGGAACAGTGGAACCTGGAGTTGGCGTATCGACCCGGAGATTTCGTCCAGGTCAATGCGGGGGTCAACGAAGCCATGGTGGCCCAGGCTCTGGACTGGTTGAAACCGACGGCGGATGAGCGAGTACTCGATCTGTTCTGTGGCCTGGGCAACTTTGCCTTGCCGCTGGCCCAGGCCGTTCGTGAAGTGGTGGCGGTGGAAGGCGTGGAGGTGATGGTCGAGCGGGCAGCCGCGAATGCCATCAGCAACAATCTGAATAATGCGAAGTTTTTTCAGGCCGATTTATCCCAGCCTCTGACCGATGCCGAATGGGCGCGTGAAGGCTTTTCTGCGGTACTCTTGGACCCACCGCGTGACGGTGCTTTCGAGGTGGTGCGCAAGCTCAAGTCCCTGGGCGCCGAACGGTTGGTGTATGTGTCGTGCAACCCGGCAACTCTGGCGCGCGACACGGTCGAATTGATCAAGCAGGGCTACCGGTTAAAACGTGCCGGGATTCTCGATATGTTTCCTCAAACGGCGCATGTCGAAGCCATGGCGTTATTTGAAGCGAGCTAGGAAGGCTCGTCTGGTCCGACTGACCTGTCCGTGCAGCCGCGTACCAGCCCGACGTGGGCTCACGGGCAATGAAGGTCAGCGATTCTGACGCATTGAATCTGCGTCGTAGGGAAGGTAAGCAAGATGGTACAGGTGAGAGCACACCAGCCGATCAACACCGACGGCAGTATCAATCTCGAGGCTTGGCTCGATCATGCGGTCACTGTCGATCTGGCACTGGATCGCGAAGCCTTGAAGGAAGCCTGCGAGTACGCTCGCGAGGCGGAACAACAAGCCAATGCGGCAAAGAATCTGTGGTCCGAAGGCAACTCGAGTTTCCGCACCGGCCTTGAAATCGCCGAGATTCTCGCCGACCTCAAGCTCGATCAGGATTCGCTGGTCGCCGCGGTCCTGTACCGGGGTGTGCGTGAAGGCCAGATCCAGTTGCCGGCGGTCAGCCAGCGCTTCGGTCCGGTGGTGGCCAAGCTCATCGACGGCGTGCAGCGCATGGCGGCGATCAGCGACAGCCTGAGCCCCCGTAAGTCCTTGGTGCTGGGCACCCAGGGCCAGGTGGAAAACCTGCGCAAGATGCTGGTGGCCATGGTCGACGACGTGCGCGTCGCCCTGATCAAACTGGCCGAACGCACCTGCGCGATCCGTGCGGTGAAAACCGCCGATGACGAAAAGCGCAACCGTGTGGCCCGCGAAGTGTTCGACATTTACGCGCCACTGGCCCATCGCCTGGGTATCGGTCACATCAAATGGGAGCTGGAGGACTTGTCCTTCCGTTACCTGGAGCCCGACCAGTACAAGCAGATCGCCAAGTTGCTCCACGAGCGGCGACTGGATCGCGAGCGCTTCATCAGCGACGTGATGAGCCAACTGAAAAACGAACTGCAGGCCACCGGTGTCGAGGCCGACATCAGCGGCCGGGCCAAACACATCTATTCGATCTGGCGCAAAATGCAGCGCAAAGGTCTGGAGTTCAGCCAGATCTACGACGTGCGTGCCGTTCGCGTGCTGGTGCCGGAAATGCGCGACTGCTACACCGCGCTCGGCATCGTCCACACCTTATGGCGGCACATCCCCAAAGAGTTCGACGACTACATCGCCAACCCGAAAGAGAACGGCTACCGCTCGTTGCACACGGCGGTGATCGGACCCGAGGGCAAGGTGCTGGAAGTGCAGATCCGTACCCACGCGATGCACGAGGAAGCGGAGCTGGGCGTTTGCGCGCATTGGCGCTACAAGGGTACCGACGTCAAGTCCGGCTCCAATCACTACGAAGAGAAGATTTCCTGGCTGCGTCAGGTACTCGAGTGGCATGAAGAGCTGGGCGACATTGGTGGTCTGGCGGAACAGCTGCGGGTCGATATCGAACCCGATCGCGTCTACATCTTCACCCCGGACGGTCACGCCATCGACCTGCCGAAGGGGGCGACGCCGCTGGACTTCGCCTACCGCGTGCACACCGAAATCGGTCACAACTGCCGCGGCGCCAAGATCAACGGGCGCATCGTGCCGCTCAACTACAGCCTGCAAACCGGTGAACAGGTCGAGATCATCACCAGTAAGCACGGCACTCCGAGCCGCGACTGGCTGAACCCGAACCTGGGTTACGTCACCACCTCGCGGGCACGGGCGAAGATCGTTCACTGGTTCAAGTTGCAGGCGCGCGACCAGAACGTTGCTGCCGGTAAAACCCTGCTTGAGCGTGAGCTCAATCGCCTCGGCCTGCCGGCGGTGGATTTCGACAAGCTGGCCGACAAAGCCAACATGAAAACCGCCGAGGACATGTTTGCCGCGCTCGGTGCCGGTGACTTGCGCCTGGCGCAACTGGTCAACCTGGCGCAGCAACTGGTCGAACCGGAACGCGGCAATGAACAGCTGGAACTGATTCCGCGCAAGGCCACCGGTTACAAGCCGGGCAAGCGTGGCGACATCCAGATCCAGGGCGTCGGCAATCTGATGACCCAGATGGCGGGCTGCTGCCAGCCGCTGCCGGGGGATGCGATCGTCGGTTACATCACCCAGGGCCGTGGCGTGAGCATTCACCGCCAGGATTGCGCCTCGGTGCTGCAACTGACCGGGCGCGAGCCGGAGCGGATCATCCAGGTCAGTTGGGGACCGGTGCCGGTACTCACCTATCCGGTGGACATCATCATCCGCGCCTACGATCGTTCGGGACTGCTGCGTGACGTTTCCCAGGTGCTGCTCAACGAGCGGATCAACGTGCTGGCGGTCAACACCCGCTCGAACAAGGAAGACAACACCGCGTTGATGTCCCTGACCATCGAGATTCCGGGGCTGGATGCGCTGGGGCGGTTGCTGGGGCGGATTTCCCAATTGCCGAACATCATCGAAACGCGGCGTAACCGTACTCCGTAAAGGTTGGCGCCGATCCAATGTGGGAGCGGGCCTGCTCGCGAAAAGAGAGTGTCAGTCGATATCCATGCCGTCTGACACGACGCCTTCGCGAGCAAGCCCGCTCCCACAGGAGATTTGCAGTGAGAGTGATAGATGTACAGCCTTGAAGACCTGCTGCACCTGATGAACCGCCTGCGCGACCCGCAGTTCGGCTGCCCGTGGGACATCAAGCAAACCTACGCCACCATCGTCCCGCACACCCTTGAAGAAGCCTACGAAGTCGCCGACGCCATCGAGCGAGGTGACTTCGGTCACCTGCAGGGTGAGCTGGGCGATCTGCTGTTCCAGGTGGTTTATTACAGTCAGCTGGCGCGGGAGGAAGGGCGCTTCGAATTCGATGGAGTGGTCGACAGCATCACCCGCAAGCTGATCCGTCGTCATCCCCACGTGTTCCCCACCGGCGATCTGTACGCGCCGTTGGATGTGCCGCGTCTGAGTGAAGAACAGGTCAAGCAGCGTTGGGAAGAGATCAAGGCCGAAGAGCGCGCGGAGAAGTCCGATGCCCCGCAACAACTGTCCTTGCTCGATGACGTTCCCGCCGCGCTGCCGGCGTTGTCCCGGTCGGCCAAGTTGCAAAAGCGTGCAGGGCAGGTCGGTTTCGACTGGCCCGATGCGCTGCCGGTGCTGGACAAGGTCCGTGAAGAACTCGATGAAATACTCGAAGCAATGGCCGACAACGATTCAGCGGCAATTGCCGATGAAGTCGGCGATCTGCTGTTTTCCGTGGTCAATCTGGCGCGACACCTCAAGGTCGACCCGGAAACCGCGCTGCGTGGCGCCAACAGCAAGTTCGAACGACGCTTCCGTTTTATCGAACAGGCATTGCGCGACACCCACCGTCCCATGGAAGATTGCACCCTCGAAGAGTTGGACGCCCTATGGGGCGAAGCCAAACGTCAGGAAAAGAATGTGCCCAGCTGCGGTTGAGCAGTTGCCTAAGTGAGTAATAAGCACCATGAGCATTTCCCTTCGCGACCAGTTGCTCAAAGCAGGGCTGGTCAACCAGAAGCAGGCCAAGCAGGTCAGCAAAGACAAGCAGAAACAGCAGCGCCTGGCCCACAAGGGTCAGATCGAACTGGATGATTCCCAGCAGCGTGCCGCCCAGGAAGCCATGGCCGAGAAGGTCAAGCGCGATCAGGAGCTCAACCGCCAGCAGCAGGAAAAAGCCGAGGCCAAGGCCCGTGCCGCGCAGGTCAAGCAATTGATCGAAGCCACGCGCCTGCCGAAGTTGACGACCGAGGACTACTACAACTTCGTCGACGACAAGAAGGTCAAGCGCCTCTCGGTCAACACGCTGATGCGCAACAAGCTCAGCAATGGATCGTTGGCCATCGTGCATCACGCCGGCGGTTATGAAGTGATCCCGCGGGAAGCAGCCCTGAAGATCCAGGAGCGCGATCCGCAGCGCATCGTGCAGATGAACGTCAAGACCGAAGAGGTCAGCACCGAGGACGATCCGTACGCGGCGTACCAGATCCCTGATGATCTGATGTGGTGATTGACTGAAGACTGCAACAACGACAAACCCTGCTCATGGCGGGGTTTGTCGTTTTCAATGCAGTCATTGCTCAAGCGGAGCGTAGCGCTCGTTGCTGCTCCAGAATTTCCAGTTCGGCCTTGTAGTTGTGGGCGTCTTTCTCGGAATGGAACATCCCGACCAGCAGGTCCTGTTGGTACACATCCCAGATCCGGACACCGGCGGCTACGCCTTCATGGGACATATGTGAATCGTCGCGTTCAGTTACTTTTACAGTCATCTGCTAGCTCCAATCTCTGTTATCTGCAGCAAGGCGTGTGCAGGACTCTGTTATAGATTTTGTTAGCCTGCTAAGTAAACGACTGAGTTTGGAAAGGGTTTTTTGCAAAAATGGAAACAGTCCTGCAGCCCGCGAAAACCGCGGCATTCAGTCGCAGGGCGTTAGGTTTCATGACAAAAGCTTCATGTTCGCAGCGATGAAAACGGCGGGCTGGCTTTAGTGCATTGAACACCAAAAGACCTGTGGGAGCTGGCTTGCCAGCGATAGCGGAGTATCAGGCAGCATAAATATTTACAGTGCCGACGCCATCGCAGGCAAGCCAGCTCCCACAGGTTTTGCGGTGATTTTCAGGACGAAAAAAAACGCCCCGAACAGTCGGGGCGTTTTCATGTGCGGCTCAGCGGCGGGGGATTACTTACCCTGCCAGCGCTTCAGTACCAGGGTGGCGTTGGTGCCACCGAAACCGAAGCTGTTGCTCATCACGGTGTCGATCTTGGCGTTTTCCTGGGTCTTGGTCAGTACCGGCAGGTCGGCCACTTCAGGGTCCAGCTCATCGATGTTGGCGGAGCCGGCAATGAAGTTGCCTTCCATCATCAGCATGCAGTAGATCGCTTCGTGAACGCCGGCGGCGCCCAGGGAGTGACCCGACAGGCTCTTGGTGGAGCTGATGGCAGGAGCCTTGTCGCCGAACACTTCACGCACACCTTTCATTTCCGCGACGTCGCCGACCGGGGTCGAAGTGCCGTGGGTGTTCAGGTAGTCGATCGGGGTGTCGACGGTGGACAGCGCCTGCTGCATGCAGCGGATCGCGCCTTCGCCACTAGGGGCAACCATGTCGTAGCCGTCGGAGGTCGCGCCGTAGCCGACGATTTCCGCGTAGATCTTTGCGCCACGGGCCAGAGCGTGTTCCAGCTCCTCGACCACGACCATGCCGCCGCCGCCGGCGATGACGAAACCGTCACGGTCGGCATCGTAGGCACGGGAGGCTTGTTCCGGGGTGTCGTTGCGCTTGCTGGACAGGGCGCCCATGGCGTCGAACAGGAACGACTGGCTCCAGTGTTCTTCTTCACCGCCGCCGGCAAAAACGATGTCCTGCTTGCCCATCTGGATCTGTTCCATGGCGGTACCGATGCAGTGAGCACTGGTGGCGCAGGCAGAAGCGATGGAGTAGTTCAGGCCCTTGATTTTGAACGGGGTGGCCAGGCAAGCGGAAACAGTGCTGCTCATGGTCCGCGTTACACGGTATGGGCCGACGCGCTTGACGCCTTTCTCGCGCAGGATGTCCAGCGCTTCCATCTGGTTCAGCGTGGAGGCGCCACCGGAACCGGCGATCAGGCCGGTACGCGGGTTGGACACTTGCTCTTCGGTCAGGCCGGAGTCAGTGATGGCGTCTTTCATGGCCAGGTAGGCATAAGCCGCCGCGTGGCCGACGAAGCGATAGATCTTGCGATCGATCAGTTCTTCAAGGTTGAGGTCAATGGAGCCGGAAACCTGGCTACGCAGACCCATTTCGGCATATTCCGGGTTGAACCGGATGCCAGGGCGGCTTGCACGCAGGTTAGCGGAGACGGTCTCTTTGTCATTGCCCAGGCACGAAACGATGCCCAGACCAGTGATAACGACGCGGCGCATGCGAATAACCCTTAGAAGTTGTCAGTGGAGGTGAACACGCCGACCCGGAGGCCTTCGGCGGTGTAGATTTCGCGACCGTCGACAGTGACCGAACCGTCGGCGATGGCCAGGTTCAGCTTGCCCTTGAGGACGCGCTTGATATGAATGTTATAGGTGACTTTCTTGGCGGTCGGCAGGACCTGGCCGAAGAATTTCACTTCGCCCGAACCCAGGGCGCGACCGCGGCCTGGCAGGCCTTGCCAACCGAGGAAGAAGCCGACCAGTTGCCACATGGCGTCGAGGCCCAAGCAGCCCGGCATCACCGGATCGCCTTCGAAGTGGCAGGCGAAGAACCACAGGTCCGGAGTGATATCCAGCTCGGCGACCAATTCACCTTTGCCGTACTTGCCACCCTCTTCGCTGATCAGGGTGATGCGATCAACCATCAGCATGTTCGGGGCGGGCAGTTGCGCGTTACCTGGGCCGAACAGCTCACCGCGACTGCAGCGCAGCAGGTCTTCCCGGGTAAAGGCGTTTTGTTTGGTCATGCGAGCTCCTCAATAGTCCCATGCGGCAGGTGGGGCAAATCTTCCCGGCCGATCGAAGCGTTCATGCCTCGAACCGGCAGCCTACTCATAGACTATTGCGTTGTGGTGAAAGTCACAGCACCAAGGACATGAATGTACACTTGTGCACTGAAATTTTTATTCAAGCCCCTTTTCGGGCCTGTTCGGGTGCCTAAGACTGCCGCACTTTCGCCTTTCACGCCAGTCGCAGATGCTCGAAAGGCCTGTACTACTGCACCCAGCGCTGCAGAATTTGCTGAAGATCAGTACGTTTGAAGGGCTTGGCCAGATAATCGTTCATCCCCGCCGACAAACAGGCTTCGCGATCCCCCTGCAGGGCATTGGCGGTCAGGGCGATGATCGGCAAGTCGGTGCAACCGGGCAGCTGGCGAATCTGCCGGGTGGCCTCATAACCATCGATGACCGGTAATCGGCAGTCCATCAGGATCGCTTCGAAAATCAGGCTCTCGGCACTGCGCACCGCTTGCGCGCCATCGGCGGCGACGCTGACAGTAAAGCCCAGGCTGCGCAACATGGCTTCGATGACCGTCTGATTGACCGGGTTGTCCTCGACCAGCAACACATTGCGACCTTCGCCATCATCATTACCGGTGGGCGCCCGCGGCGTCAGCACAGGCAGCGGCTGCTGATAAAGCGCCAGCGGGATTTCCAGCGTGAACACCGAGCCACGGCCTTCTTCACTCTGGGCCCGCAGGGTACCGCCCATGCGTTCGGCCAGTGTGCGGGCAATCGGCAGGCCCAGGCCGGTGCCGCCGTAACGTCTTGAAATAGAACTGTCGGCCTGTTGAAACGCGTTGAACATCAATTCCAGGCTCTCGGCCGCAATGCCGATCCCGCTGTCGCGCACGGTGCAGGTGAACCACAACAGTTCGTGATCCAGTGATTGCCACTGCGGTTCGATGGAGACGCGGCCCTGCTCGGTGAATTTCAGCGCGTTGCCTATCAGGTTGACCAGAATCTGCCGGATCCGCGTCGGATCGCCTTGCACCTGCAACTCCCGCATATCCTCCGGAATGTGCAATTGCAGATCGAGGCCACGTTGAGCGGCGCTGTGCTGGAACGACTGCGCACAGGCGCCGATCAGGTCGGCGAGGTTGAACGGAATGTGTTCCAGCTCCAGTTCCGAGCGCTCGATGCGTGAGAAATCCAGAATGTCGTTGATGACTTTGAGCAAATGCTCGGTGGACTCCGAAGCCAGCGCCGCGTATTCGACCTGCTCCGGCGTCATATCCGTGGTCTCAAGCAACTGAAGCATGCCCAGCACGCCATTCATCGGCGTGCGCAGTTCGTGGCTCATCATCGCGAGGAAGTCGGACTTGGCATTGTTGGCCTTTTCCGCTTCTTCGCGGGTCTGGATCAACTGTGCCATGGCCTGGTGCTGTTCGCGGCTGGCCTGTTCGAGGCCGCTGGCGAGGTTATTGATGTGCTGCGACAGTGCGCCCAGCTCGGTGTCATCGACAATGGGCAGCGGCGTTTTGTAGTCGCCGTCCTGGATGGCCTTGACCGCGTTGCCGATGTCGCGGATCGGTTGCGACAGGCTGCCCGCCAGGCGCCGGGCGAGGATGAAAGTAAACAGCAGGGCGAACAGGGCCAGGATCGCGGCCTTGAACAGGATCTCCTGCTGGCGCTGACTGAACGCATCATTGGACAGGCCGACGATCACCCGGCCCAGATAGTCCTCGGCGGGGGCGTTGGTGGCGACCTTGTTGTTCTGGAAGAAGTCGTTGTGCAGCGGGATCCGTTGCAATCGCACCGGCGCCTGGAACACTTCGACCTGGTGCGGGCGGGCGTGGTTGGCTGACGGTTGTTCGACATACACCAGAATCCGGTTGGCGCTGTCCTGGATTTCCAGGAACCGTACGTTGGGCGTGGCCAGTGTGGCCTTGAGCAAACTTTCCAGCACTTCGTTGTTGCCGGAAATCACCCCGTATTCGGTGGCCGGGGCCAGTTGGTTGGCGATGAGTTGCCCGGTGTGGTTCAGCTCCTGGCGCAGATCCTGGATTCGCACAAAGGTAAAGAAGCTGATCAACAGCAATGTCAGCAGCAGGGCAGGGCCGAGGCTGATGAGCTGGGTCCGGGTGTTGATGTCCCAACGGCGGCGGAAGGTCATGGGCGGCGTTCTCTTTCAGCCAACAGTGTTGCGACAGACGCTTCGTTTATCTGTTCAATACCTAATGAACGAGCCACCTGCGGGTTGCTTGAGACTTTGAAGCGAAGCGGGTAGTACGTGCGCGGCCAGGTAGCGGGTGGCAAGTCGAGCAATTCATCGAGAATGGTTAGCCAGTCGTTCTGATCGCTGTAGGTGCTGGCCAGGCTCCCGGCCCTGACGAAGCCAGCGTTGGGGCCGATCAGTGCCCGTTGTCGTGAGTAACTGCTGAGCAGCAGGTTTTTGGCGGTTTTCGGGTTGTACAGATCGGGGTCATCCAGGCCCAGCAGCACATCGCTGTTGTTCAGCAAGGTTTGCAATGGACGGCTGTCGTGGATGTTGTCCCATCGCTCGGTAACCACTTCAAGCCCGAGAGGAAGAGCAGCCCGGCGCAATTCTTTCAATAGAAACTCGCTGTGTTCGTCGTACAGCACGCCGACCCGTTTGACTTGGGGCAGTAGCAGTCGGGTCAGGCGCAATTGACGCTCCAGCGGCGGGTCGCTCCAGAGCAGGCTGAGGTACTGGGGCAGATTGTCGCCCAAGTGTTGTCGAGCTTGCAGGCGGCTGATGCGCAACACCAGTGTCGCCGGGCCTTGATCGTCTTGCAGGCGCCAATCGAGGCTCGGCAAGTCGAGCAGAATCAAGCGGATGTCGTCCGCCAGTTTTCCCGGTGACGGCAGGTCGGCCAACGGCTGGAAGCGTACGCGATCGCCGGGGCGCAATTCGCGCAGGGCCTGGACGAAGGTTTGCACGCCAGGACTGTCTTCGGCCCCCGTCAATAAAATCTCCACGGCATTGGCCGAAAGACTGCCCAGCCAGCCGCTGAACACCAGGCACAGCATCGCCAGCAGGCGACCGATGCCTGGCGTCTTGCGTGGCGGACAATGTGCCATTTAAAACGCCAGTTCCGCGCTGAAGTACATCACCCGACGCTCATCGTAGTTGTTGTCGACGAAGGTGGTGGGCTGATTATCGAGACGTTGCTGGAGTACGCCGGCCAGTTCCAGGCTGGCCTTGCCCAGGCCGATACGTTTGGCAATGCGGGTGTCGACCCGCTCGAACCGATAGCCATTGAGTGCATCGTCGCCATAGTAGAAAAGTGCACTGTTCCAGCCATGGCCCCAGTCCCGCATCCAGCCGGCGGAACCGCTGTTGTTAGCGGTCTGTCGTGCGTCTTGGGGATCGCTCGCGTCGGCATCGACGTAGGCATAGGTCAGGCGCAATCGGTCGGCATTGCCGATTCTCCAGTCGAGTTGGGTTTCAGCCCCCGAAAAGCGCGCCGTGTTGCTGTTACTGGCGATGAACTGATTGTTGCGCAGCGGTTCGCTGATCATGCCGGTGATCTCGTCATGGAACAGCTTCACATCGATCGCCAGCCCCCACTCGGCAAAATAGCCGTTGTAGCCCAGTTCCCGCGATCGCATATGTTCTTGATCAAGGTCACCAGGGCCGCGGGTCTTGACGAAATAACGGGCGCTGGACCGGCCATAGGCAGCGGGCTGCAGGTTGGTGACCTGGTAACTCCAGTTGACGCTGTTCTCGAACATGTCCGGTGAACGGATGGCTTCGGAATACACCGCGCGCAAACCATGGCGCGGGTTGATCAGGTAATTGACCGCCACCCTCGGGGTCAGCGAGCTGCCGATCAACTGCGTGTCTTCGAACATGGCGCCGCCCTGCAGCAACCAATGTTCACTGGCACGCCATTCGAGCTGGCCGAATGCACGCCACGTGGTGTCATCAAGGGTGCCATTGAAGTAGGTCTCGGAATCTGCCCGGTCGTAACGATAGTTCAAGCCGCTGACCAGGCGCAGGCTAGCGGACAGGCTCAGGGTGTCCTGCAGTTCGAGGTCGTAGCGTGTCTCCCGGGTGCTTTGGTCGATGTCGCCGCAAACCGTCTGCCGGGCGCCGTTGCGCCATTGGTCGAGTACCTGATTGGCCAATGCCTGTTGGCCAGGACCGCCGGCGGGCGCACCGGGACCGATGAAACGCTCGATGTTGCGTGCCAGGCGTTCGGTGTAATTCGGGTTGAGCTGCCAGAGTTCGGTCAGCTGCGGGCTGAACGACACCTCGGCATCACAGGCGCGCCAGGTTTGCTGTCGATCCCAATGCTGCGCCGAGCCCTGGATGTACAGGCTGTGATCGGGATTGATGTCGAGGTTCCAGCGCAGCGAGCCGGCGTAGTCCTTGGCGGTGACGTCGGAATTGTTTCCGGAACTGGTAATCCCGGAAAACACCGGCCGGTAGGTATAAGGCCGCTGGTTGCTGCCTTCTTTGGCATTCAATTGCCAATCGATGCTTTGCCGCTCATTGAGTGCCTGGCTGACGGCCAGGTTGAAGCGGTTCAGGCGGCGGCTGTCGCGGTAATCGGCGCCGTTGCGATCAGTGTCGAAGCCATCATCCTGCTGGCCGGACAGCGACAGGCGCAAGTCGCCGTCATCCCATCCCACGCCCTGGCTGGCATAAAAGTCGTTGATGCCGCGCTGGCCGCGGGTGACTTTCATCCGCGTACCGTGGCTGTCGGCCGGATTGCGCGTGATGATGTTGACCACCGCCATCAGCGCATTGGCGCCATAGCTGACGGTGTTCGGGCCGCGGAAAACCTCGATGCGCTCGATGTCTTCCATGGCCACCGGAATGTCGCTCCAGTCCACCGTGGACAGGCCGGCACGGTAGACCGAGCGACCATCGATCAAGACCTGCATGCGCCGCGCTTCGGTGGCATTGGTCCCGTGATAGTTCACCACCGCCTGATTGCCGCTGATGTTGCCGACCATCATGCCCGGCACCAGCCGCAGCACTTCGCTGATGTCGCGGGCACCGCTGGCGTTGATCAGGGCATTGTCGATCACCGTCATGCTCCCCGGCACGGCGGCCGGCGACTGCTTCAGGCGCGTGGCCGTGAGCACTTGCGGCAGCGGATCGCTGTCGAGGAACAGATCGTCGGCCAGCAATGGAGAGCTGAAGACCAGCGCCAGTACCAGCGGCGAGCGGGGTGAAGGCGAACCCAATGACACAACACATCCTTGTTATTAATTGTTGGCGCGCATGTTAACCGAGCTGGATCACTTTTCCAGTCACGATGTCAGCACTTTCCTCGGTTTTATCGAACTTCTTTGCTCGTGCGCGGGTAATTGACGCGGGGGCTGGCCGCCACTGGGCCGCTCCGTATAATGCCGACATCGCCACTGGTATGGATTAACGGATTGCATATGACTGAACAGCGCCCGATTGCGGTCCTGGGAGGCGGAAGTTTTGGTACCGCCGTGGCTAACCTGCTGGCTGAAAACGGACATCAGGTCTTGCAGTGGATGCGTGACCCCGAACAGGCCGAGGCCATCCGGGTCAACCGCGAGAACCCGCGTTATCTCAAAGGCATCAAGATTTTGCCGGGTGTGACCGCGGTCACCGATCTGCAAGCCACCCTGGAGGCCTGCGACCTGAGTTTCGTCGCATTGCCGTCCAGCGCATTGCGCTCGGTGCTGGCGCCACATGCCGAACGGCTAAGCGGCAAGCTACTGGTAAGCCTGACCAAGGGCATCGAAGCCCACACCTTCAAACTGATGAGCCAGATCCTCGAAGAGATCGCCCCGCAAGCACGTATCGGCGTGTTGTCCGGGCCGAACCTGGCCCGTGAAATCGCCGAACACGCGCTGACCGCCACGGTGGTCGCCAGTGAAGACGAAGAACTCTGCGAACGGGTTCAAGCCGTGCTGCATGGCCGTACCTTTCGTGTGTACGCCAGCGGCGACCGTTTCGGCGTGGAGCTGGGCGGGGCGTTGAAAAATGTCTACGCAATCATCGCCGGCATGGCGGTGGCAATGGGCATGGGCGAAAACACCAAGAGCATGCTGATCACCCGGGCTCTGGCGGAAATGACCCGCTTCGCGGTGAATCAGGGCGCCAACCCGATGACTTTCCTCGGTCTGGCGGGCGTGGGTGACTTGATCGTGACCTGCTCATCGCCCAAAAGCCGTAACTATCAGGTCGGGTTTGCCCTCGGCCAGGGGTTGAGCCTGGAAGAGGCGGTCAACCGTCTGGGCGAAGTGGCCGAAGGCGTGAACACCCTCAAGGTACTCAAGGCCAAAGCCCAGGAAGTGGGCGTGTACATGCCGCTGGTCGCCGGGCTGCACGCGATCCTGTTCGAAGGGCGCACGCTTGAACAGGTGATCGGGCTGCTGATGCGCGGCGAACCGAAAACCGACGTCGACTTTATTTCCACCAGCGGCTTCAACTGAGCCCTCAACGCAACAGGAACGGAGCGAAACATGAGCGATCAAAAAGTAGAAGCCAAATACGAGTCCATCCTGCTGCGGGTGTTGTGGATGATCGTCTTTGTGCTGGTCTGGCAAGTGGCGCAATTCATCCTTGGCGCCTTGGTGCTGGTGCAGTTGATCTATCGTTTGATCTATGGCGCCCCGAGCGCCAGCCTGATGAACTTCGGCGATAGTCTGAGCCAGTTTTTGGCGCAGATCGGTCGTTTCGGCAGTTTTCATAGCGACCAGAAGCCTTGGCCGTTCGCCGATTGGCCAGCGCCGCGTACGCCGGAAGGTGAAGCGCCGCACGTCGTGGCACCCGCCCCGCATCCGGCCCGAGATGAGGAACCCAAGCTATGAAACTCTGGGTATTGCGTCATGGTGAAGCCGAGCCACACGGTTCCAAGCCCCACGATTCGGAACGGGAACTGACTGCTAACGGTCGTGCAGAAGTACTGCTTGCTGCCGCCAACCTGATTGGCCAGCCGCTGACAGCGATTTATGCCAGTCCTTACACGCGAGCGCAGCAGACTGCGCAACTGGTAAAAGACACCTTGGGTTTCGAACCGGAGATTCGCACCGTTGAGTGGCTGACCCCGGATTTCGATCCCGACAGGGTTACCGACCAGCTGAAGTCGGTGACCAATGTGCTGCTGGTTTCTCATAATCCGCTGGTAGGGCATCTGCTCAGTTACCTGCAACACGGCGCGGGTCATCCGCCGGAGAGGCTCAGCACCGCCGGCCTGGCTGAGCTGGAAAGCAATGAATTGCTGATCGGGGCGATGAAGCTAAACAGCATCAAGCATCCGTAAAGCAAAAGATCGCAGCCTACGGCAGCTCCTACATTGGAATGTGAATCCCCTGTAGGAGCTGCCGCAGGCTGCGATCTTTTGATTTTGTTTTTTTCTGTAAAAAATCCAACCAAGCACTTGCTTGGTTAGCTACGCTTGCTCCACAACAAAAACAAAGGAGCGAGTCGCATGTCTGCTGCTTTCCGTTTGCCGCTGGACGTGTTTTATGAGCGTGAGGCCCGTCACCCCCGTCAACGCTTTCTGGTCCAGCCCATCGGCGGCGGACAGGTCGAGACACTGACCTGGGCCGACGTCGGTCATCAGGCCCGCTGCGCGGCACACTGGTTGCGGTCGCGGGAACTGCCCCAGGGCAGTCACATCGCCCTGATCTCGAAAAACTGTGCGCACTGGATCATTGCCGACCTGGCGATCTGGATGGCCGGGCATGTCTCGGTGCCGCTGTACCCGAACCTTACCGCCGAGTCCGTGGCCCAGGTGCTGGAACACTCGGAGGCGGCGCTGGCCTTTATCGGCAAACTCGATGACTGGCCCGGCATGTCCCGTGGGGTCAACCCGGACCTGGTGACCATCAGCCTGCCGCTGCATCCACCGGGCGACTTCGATTTCAGCTGGGCCGATCTGCAACACAGCACGCCGATCCAGGACGACCCGAAACCCGGCGCCGATCAACTGGCGACCATCATCTACACCTCCGGCACCACCGGCATGCCCAAAGGGGTGATGCACAGCTTCGGCACGCTGGGATTCGCCACCACCCGCGGCACGCAGTTGTTCGGCCTGAATGAGTCGGACCGACTGCTGTCTTATCTGCCACTTTGTCACGTTGCCGAGCGGATGTTCGTCGAACTGGCGTCGATCTACACCGGGCAAACTGTGTTTTTTGCCGAAAGCCTCGACACCTTCCTCGACGATCTGCGCCGCGCCCGGCCGACGGCGATGTTTGGCGTGCCGCGCATCTGGACCAAATTCCAGATGGGGGTGTACAGCAAGATTCCGGCAAAACGCCTCGACTTCCTGCTTGGCCTGCCGATCATCGGCAATCGCGTCGGGCACAAAGTCCTCGCCGGGCTGGGGCTGGATGCCTTGCGCGTGGCGTTGTCCGGCGCCGCGCCAGTGCCGCTGACGTTGTTGCGCTGGTATCAAAAGCTTGGGCTTGATGTGCTGGAGGTCTACGGCATGACCGAAAGTTGCGGCTATTCGCACATTTGCCTGCCGGGCCAGTACAAGGAAGGCTGGATCGGCAAGCCCTGCCCGGAAGTCGAAGTACGGATCGATGAGTCGGGCGAGGTACAGGTGCGTAGCGGCGCGACCATGCTCGGGTACTTCAAGGATCCGCAGAAAACCGCAGATACCATCACCGGGGACGGTTTCCTGCGCACCGGCGACAAAGGTGAAGAGGACGCCGAAGGCAACCTGCGCCTGACGGGGCGCCTGAAGGAAATCTTCAAGACCAGCAAAGGCAAATACGTGGCGCCGGCACCCATCGAAAATCGCCTGGCGGTGCATTCGCGTATCGAGCAGGTGTGCGTGGTGGGCGATGGCTTGAGTGCGCCGCTTGGCCTGTGCGTGCTGTCGGCGGTGGGGCAGCAGGACGCAGGCGGAACGGCGCGCGCCGGCTTGCATTCGAGCCTGGAGAAACTGCTGGAAGAGGTCAACGCGGCCCTTGATAAGCACGAGCGCTTGCGGCGTCTGGTGGTGGTCAAGGACAGCTGGGCCGTGGAAAACGGCTTCCTCACGCCGACCCTGAAGATCAAGCGCAACGTGATCGAAGCAGCCTATGGCGCCCGCTTCGAAGAATGGAGCGAGCGCAGCGAAGTGGTGCTGTGGCAGGATTGAGACACGAATAAAACCAACAAGGAAAAATCGGCGATGAGTCTGTGGCGCACCATTCCCAACATCGAACAGTTGAATGCTTTTCAGAAAAACACCATCGGCGAAGTGCTGGATATCCGTTTCGAAGCCGTCGATGACGATTCTTTGACCGCGAGCATGGTCATCGATCACCGCACCCATCAGCCTTACGGCTTGCTGCATGGCGGTGCCTCGGTGGTGCTGGCCGAGACCGTCGGTTCCATGGCCAGTTTCCTGTGCATCGACTCCAGCAAGTTCTACTGCGTGGGTCTGGAAATCAACGCCAACCATCTTCGTGGCTTGCGCAGTGGAAGGGTGACGGCGGTGGCCAAGCCGATCCACATCGGCCGCACGACCCATGTCTGGGACATTCGCTTGACCAGCGACGAGGGCAAGGCCAGTTGCGTGTCGCGGTTGACCATGGCGGTGGTGCCGTTGGGTGAGAATCCGCCGGTACGTTGACCAGCAGGAGCAAAGCTTGCTCGCGATGGTCGTCAACGATAACGCTGAGACCCTGCCACTCCGTGGCGTTAGGTCCATCGCGAGCGAACTCGCTCCTGCATGATCAGCATGACCGGACTGTCATCATTCCTGTCAGTTACGGTCATTGCCGCGGGACGCGGTCTTACGGACAATCAACACCTGTTCTCGCTCATGGATTTGCCGGTTATGTCGCAACAGATATTTTTCGCCCATGCCAATGGATTCCCTTCGGGCACCTACGGCAAGTTGTTCGCGGCGCTGGCGCCCGAGTATCAGGTGACGCATCTGGAGCAGCACGCCCATGACCCGCGTTTTCCGGCGGACGACAATTGGTACAACCTGGTGGATGAGCTGATCCATCACCTGCGGCAACAAGCAGAACCGGTGTGGGGTGTCGGCCATTCCTTCGGTGGTGTGCTGCACCTGCATGCCGCGTTGCGTTGCCCCGAGCTGTATCGCGGGGTGGTGATGCTCGATTCGCCGGTATTGACCCGTGCCGATCAATGGGTGATCCGTACCGCCAAGCGCTTCGGCTTCATCGACAAGCTGACGCCCGCTGGCCGTACGCTGGGACGACGCGAAGAATTCGCCGACCTCGAAAGCGCCCGCCGCTATTTCGCCGGTAAAACCCTGTTTCGCGGTTTCGACCCGGACTGTTTCGATGCTTACCTGCAATACGGTTTGCAGCAGGTTGGCGACAAGCTGCGCCTGCGTTTCGATCCGGCCACGGAAATCAGCATCTATCGGGGCGTGCCCCACACCAGCCCGGGCCGTGCCCGGCAGTTGAAAGTGCCGCTGGCGGTGGTTCGCGGGCACAAGAGCAGGGTGGTGATGCGTCATCACGCCAGTTCGGTCGGGCGCATGCCGCTCGGCGAAGCCCTGACCATGCCCGGAGGTCACATGTTTCCCCTCGAACGGCCTCAGGATACTGCCGCGATGCTGAAGAACCTGTTCAGTCGCTGGGACGGTCGCCAACAGGATTGCGCATGAGCAGCGTCGTCGAAGAGGTTCGCCTGAGCCTGCCGCACATCGAGCTGGCGGCACACCTGTTCGGTCCCGAAGACGGTTTGCCGGTGATTGCCTTGCACGGCTGGCTCGACAACGCCAACAGTTTCGCCCGGCTGGCACCGAAGCTCAAAGGCCTGCGCATCATTGCCCTGGACATGGCCGGTCACGGTCATTCTGGGCATCGCCCGAGCGGCGCCGGCTACGCCATGTGGGACTACGCACACGATGTGCTGCAAGTCGCCGAACAGCTTGGCTTGCGCCGATTTGCACTGATGGGGCATTCCATGGGGGCGATCGCTTCCTTGATCATCGCCGGTTCGTTGCCGGATCGGGTCACACATCTGGCGTTGATCGACGGCGTCATTCCTCCTACAGACAAAGGC
Source organism: Pseudomonas sp. G(2018) (assembly GCF_005502415.1). Classification (NCBI taxonomy): domain Bacteria; kingdom Pseudomonadati; phylum Pseudomonadota; class Gammaproteobacteria; order Pseudomonadales; family Pseudomonadaceae; genus Pseudomonas; species Pseudomonas sp. G(2018). The sequence continues at coordinate 61,296 of NZ_SCOO01000008.1, forward strand.
GAAAATGCTGCCGAACGCATGGGCATGGCCCTGCAGGCGCAGCTGGATCTGCGGGAAAAACGCAAACCGGTCTACAACACGCTCGAACGGGCGATCGAGGCGCGCATGAAGGGCTTGGTGGCGGTCAGTCGCGAAGCCGCGGAGTTACTGGCCCAGCGTGGCTTGATGCCGGTGCCGGGGGGTTACACCTGGCGCACCGACAACCGCCTCACGCTGCCATCGCCGCTACGCCTGACCACTGAACAAGCCATGGCCTTCGTCCAGCGCGTCAGTTGTCCTGCAAAACTGGTGGTGGCTGCCGACGGCATGCTCGCCAAACACCCCGAATTGCTGGAGCGTCTACCCTTTAGCCGTGAACAGCTGCCAGGTGGCCATCATTTGCACCTGAATGACGAGTCCGGTGCCGACCTTGTCGCAGACTGTTTCAATCGGTTTTTCGCCGTTCCTTGACTTGCGCCGGTCAACTGTCGAGGCTGGGCGGGTTGAAATGGGAGACAACCATGATAGATCTGTACACCGCTGCGACCCCAAATGGCCACAAGGTCTCTATCGTGCTCGAGGAACTCGGCCTGCCTTATACGGTGCACGCCTTGAGTTTCGACAAAAAGGAACAGAAGTCCCCGGACTTCCTCAAGATCAACCCCAATGGCCGGATTCCGGCGATTGTCGACCGCGCCAACGGCGATTTCGCCGTGTTCGAATCCGGCGCCATCCTGATTTACCTCGCTGAAATGACCGGCAAACTGTTGCCCGCCGACCCCAAGGGGCGCTCGGTGGCGTTGCAGTGGCTGATGTTCCAGATGGGCGGGATCGGCCCGATGCAGGGGCAGGCCAACGTGTTTTTCCGTTACTTCCCGGAAAAACTCCAGGGCGCCATCGACCGCTATCAACATGAAACCCGGCGCCTCTACGAAGTGCTCGATACGCGTCTGCAAGACGTTGAGTATCTTGCCGGCGAATACAGCATTGCCGATATTGCGACGTTCCCCTGGGTTCGTGGCTACGAGTGGTCCGGTGTTCCGGTGGATGGCCTGACGGCGTTGCAGCGCTGGATGGCAACCATGGAGGCGCGGCCGGCGGTGCAGCGCGGGTTGCTGATTCCTGAACGCACCGATGACGCCAGCGTCGTCAAGGGTGCCCAGGCCATGCTGATCCGATGAGTCTATCGATGCGTTCTCTCAGTCTGCTGGCGCTGTGCAGTTTCAGTCCCTTGTTGTTTGCCGCTGATATACCGGGCAGTCAGGACCTGCCGATCGTGCCACGCATGGTCGATGCGCAGATCGTCGACTATCGCCAGGCGGTCGAACTTGAGCGGATTTATCCCCTGGGTTCGATCCGTAAGATCAGCGGCCAGTTGCGCTTCGATGGCCAGGTCAGCGCCCGTGGCAACGCCACGTCGGTGACTTATGAACTGCCACCGGAGCATTCGGCGACGCAAGCTTTCACCGCTGCCCGCGAAGCCTTGCAGAAGCAGGACGCCCAGTTGCTGTTCTGGTGCCAGGCCCGTGATTGCGGCGAAAGCAGCCTGTGGGCCAACGAGGTGTTCGGCAACGCCAAACTCTACGGCTCGGACAATGAGCAGGCGTACCTGCTGTTGCGCCTGGCGGCACCGAAGGACAACACGCTGGTGGCGCTCTACAGCATCACGCGTGGCAATCGCAAAGCTTATTTGCACGTCGAACAGTTCGAGGCTGCGGCACCTCTTGGCGATTTGCGGCCGACGTCCTCGACTTTGCTGCGCGAACTCAAAAGCACTGGCGAACTCGATTTCCCCAAGCTGACCGATGCACCCGATGACACCTGGGTGCGCTTGATCTCCCGTGGCCTGAACCTGGACACGACGCTGCGAGTCAGTGTTTCCGGTCCGACTGCCGAAGCCTGGCGTCAGGCGCTGATCGACCAGGGCGTGCGTGCCGCGCGACTGGAAACCGGTAGCATCGAAGGCTCTGGCCTGCACATCCAACTGTTGCGATAAGCTTTATCGGGCGAACGCGTATCGAAGCGTTCGCCTACTCTTTTGCTGACTGATTTATTCGAGATTTCAAATGATCAATAACGATCGGCTGTTGGTGCAGATCCTGCTCCTGGTGCTGTTTGGCGCCAGCTTCTGGGTGATGGCGCCGTTCTGGTCAGCGCTGTTCTGGGGGGCGGTGCTGGCGTTCGCCAGTTGGCCGCTCATGCGTCTGCTGACCCGCTGGCTCAATGGTCGCGAATCCCTGGCGGCAGCGGTGTTGACCGTGGGCTGGATGGTGCTGGTGGCGGCGCCACTGGTGTGGCTGGGATTCAACCTGGCGGATCATGTACGTGATGCCGTGGCGTTCATCAAGGATGTGCAGATGGATGGCCTGCCGGAAGCGCCGGTCTGGCTGGGCGGTATTCCGTTGGTGGGCGGGCGTCTGATGGGGATCTGGAACAGCATCGACCAGCAGGGCGCGGCGATGATGGTGTCGCTCAAACCCTACTTCGGGCAGGTCGGTAACTGGCTGCTGGCGCGCAGTGCGCAGATCGGCGGCGGCATTCTCGAACTGACCTTGAGCATTGTCTTCGTGTTCTTTTTCTATCGTGACGGGCCACGGTTGGCGGCGTTTGTTCATAGCCTGCTGGAGCGCCTGATCGGCAAGCGTGCCGGGTATTACATCGAACTGGTGGCGGGCACGGTGCAGCGGGTCGTGAACGGGGTGATCGGCACGGCGGCGGCCCAGGCGGTGCTGGCGTTGACCGGGTTCCTGATTGCCGGGGTGCCGGGGGCGCTGGTGCTTGGTATCGTGACGTTCCTGCTCAGCCTGATTCCCATGGGGCCACCGCTGGTGTGGATCCCGGCCACGGCCTGGCTGGTCTGGCAAGGTGAGTACGGAATGGCGGTGTTCCTCGGGATCTGGGGCACATTCATCATCAGCGGCGTGGACAACGTCCTCAAGCCGTACCTGATTAGTCGCGGCGGGAACTTGCCGTTGGTGATCGTGCTGCTGGGGGTATTTGGCGGTTTGATCGCGTTCGGTTTCATCGGATTGTTCATCGGTCCGACGTTGCTGGCGGTGGCGTACAGTTTGTTGACCGACTGGAGCAAGAGTCAGGCAGGAAAGCAGCTGTAAGCTGCAAGCTGCAAGCTGCAAGCTGCAAGCTGCAAGCAATGCGCTTGAACTTGTGGCTTGCAGCTTGCAGCTTGTCGCTGCCTCTTTAGAACTTCGCTTCGGCATCCAGTTGCAGGGTGTTGATGTCCGAATCCTTGAGGGTGGCGTTGGTGTAGTCGGAGTTCGCCATGAAGTACGTCGCACCCAGGGTGAAGTTCTTGTCCAGCTCGTAGCTCACTTTCAGCTTGCTGCCGCGCGAACCGGTGAAGCCGTTGGCGAAGTCGGAGTCGGTGAAGGCACCCACCACGGCGTTACGCTGTACATCGCGGTAGTTGTAATCCAGACCGAAGCCATAGACCTTGGTTTTGACACCGGCCAGCCAGCCCATGTCCTGGTCGTTGCTGGCATCGTCGTTGTTGACGACTTGACCGTACAACGACAGCGGCATTGGCAGGCCGCCGATGTCGATCTGACCAAAGCCTTCGTACAGTTTGAACTGCTCGCCCGGGCTGTTGCCGTTGACGGCCAGTGCGCATGGCGCGGTGACGGTGCCGGAGGTAGGGCAGGCGCTGTCCTGGTCGTTGTCGTAGGCGTAGATGCTGCCGCCCAACGTCATTTTCAGGTTGTCGGTGATGGCGAAGCGTGCGCCCAACTGGCCGGCGTAAAGACGCAGGTCGTGCTTGAACTGCACGCCTTCGCCGTCGACGTTGTCCTTGAGTGTGTAGTGACCGGCGCTACCGAACAGCTCGGTGGAACCGCCCAATGGGTACTTGTAAGTGACTGCCAGACCTTCCGGGTTGATGTCGCTATCCCAGATGATGTCGCCCATGCTTACCCATGGTTGCGGCATCTTGCCGCCGATCAGGTGCAGGTTTTTGATGGCGTCGGGGTGGTAGTCCACGTAGCCCTGGTCCAGCCAGATCTGCTTCTTGTCGAAGTAGTTGTTCAGGTCCTGGTTGGTGGAGCGGGCGTCGTCGCTGCTGCCGGTAGCGATACGGATACCGGTGTCGACCTGGGAGTTGATCTCCGTGTAGGCACCCAGACGGGCACGAATGCGTTGGCGATCCGAGTCTTTGTTGTTGGAGACGCCGTCGTTCTTGATGGTTTCCTGACGGAAACGCACGTCGCCCTTGAATTGGGTCTTGGCAGCCCAGGCCAGTTTCTGGTCGAAGGTACTCAGTTCGTTGGTTTTCTTCGCGGTGGCCGCGATCTGCTCGTTGGTCTCTTGCTGAGCCTGGCGGGCGATTTGCTGTTCTTTCTGATCCCTGGCCAGCTCGGCTTGCAGTTCGCTGTACTGCGCGTTGGTAATCGAACCGTTAGCCTTGAGCATGTCGAGCAGTTTGGCGTCGACTGCGGCGCTGGCAGGAACACTCATGGCCAGCAACAGACCACCACACAGGGCTGCCGCAGTTTTCGTGGAAGCAAGACGCATATCAATCTCCGAAGATGAGAGTGGATGACTGAGCCATCCCGGGCACAACCGACCATTGATGGACGGAAAACAGTGGCCGGGCTATAACCCGGCGCTCTAAAAACAGGCGCCAGTATCGCGACGGTTTATGACAGGGCGGTGGCAATGTGATGGCATGTCGATGACGATACGAAGTCTTCGCGAACTATTGAGCTAGAGCGCTGTCGTCGATTTGATCGTGTGCAATGGATGGCGATGCGCGATACTCGCGAGGCTTTCACGCCATGAATGAGTGAGGATGGTGATGCCGTTGCAACGCCTGCAAAGTCTGTCCGAAATCGCCCCGCACACGTGGGACGCCCTGGTGCCCGAGAATCAGCCGTTTCTGTGTCACGCATTCCTCAGCGCGCTGGAGGACAGTGGTAGCGTCGGTCCTCATTCCGGTTGGCAGCCTGAACATTTGCTGCATGTCGAAGGCGATCGGTTGATCGCCGCACTGCCCAGCTACCGCAAATGGCATTCCTACGGCGAGTACGTGTTCGATCACGCCTGGGCTGATGCCTGTGAGCGTGCCGGTATCGATTACTACCCCAAACTCTTGACCGCCGTGCCATTCAGCCCGGTCTGCGGCCCGCGTTTGCTGGCAGCCAGCGTCGAGGACGGCTTCGAACTGTTGAAAAGCCTGCCGGGCTATCTGGAGATCGAACAACTCTCCAGTGCCCACATCAACTTCACCGACCCGTTCACCGATGCGGCATTGGCCGAACAACCGGGTTGGTTGCAACGCATCGGCTGTCAGTACCATTGGCAGAATCGCGACTATCGGGACTTCCAGGATTTCCTCGACGCCCTGAGTTCGCGCAAACGCAAACAGATGCGCAAGGAGCGCGAGCAAGTGGCGGGGCAGGGCTTCGAATTCGAATGGCTTGAAGGTCGGCAACTGACCCAGGCACAGTGGGATTTTGTCTATGCCTGCTACGCCAATACCTACGCGGTGCGTCGGCAAAGACCTTACCTGACGCGAGCGTTTTTCAGCCTGCTGGCCGAGCGCATGCCGCAGTCGATTCGCGTGGTATTGGCCAAACAAGGTTCACGGCCGGTGGCGATGGCGTTCAGTCTGGTGGGGGGCGACAGTTTTTACGGTCGTTACTGGGGTTGTCTGGCGGAGTTCGACCGCCTGCACTTCGAAACCTGTTTCTACCAGGGCATGGACTATGCGATTGCCAATGGCTTCCAGCGCTTCGATGCCGGCGCCCAGGGTGAGCATAAATTGATCCGCGGGTTTGAACCGGTGATCACCCATTCCTGGCACTACCTGCGCCATCCCGGGCTAAAGGCCGCGGTCAAGGACTTCCTGCATCAGGAACGGGTGGGGGTGCTGGCGTATGCCGAGGATGCGCGGACGGCGTTGCCATATCGGCAGGAGTGATTGGGGGATCACACTAACTCCTGTGGGAGCGAGCCTGCTCGCGAAGGCGGAGTGTCAAGCAACAATGTTGTCAACTGATGCACCGCTTTCGCGAGCAGGCTCGCTCCCACAGGGTTTGTAGTTTTGGTCAATCGATTCCGACAAACCCGCCCGTCTGGTGCTGCCATAACCGCGCATACAAACCCCCATGGGCCAGCAGTTCGGCGTGGCTGCCGGTTTCGGCGATCTTGCCGTTTTCCAGCACCACCAGCCGGTCCATGCGGGCGATGGTCGAGAGCCGGTGGGCGATGGCGATCACGGTTTTGCCCTGCATCAGGGTTTCCAGGCTTTCCTGGATCGCCGCTTCCACTTCCGAATCCAGTGCCGACGTGGCTTCGTCCATGATCAGGATCGGCGCGTCCTTGAGCAACACGCGGGCAATGGCGATCCGCTGACGCTGGCCGCCGGAGAGTTTCACCCCGCGTTCACCGACGTGGGCATCGAAGCCGATGCGGCCTTCGGCGTCTGACAGGGTGGGAATGAAACCATCGGCCCGCGCCTTGTGCACCGCTTCCCAGAGTTCGGTGTCGGTGGCGTCGGGTTTGCCATAAAGCAGATTGTCGCGGATCGAGCGATGCAGCAGGGACGTATCCTGGGTGATCATGCCGATACGTTCGCGCAGGCTTTCCTGGCTGACGTCGGCGATGTTCTGGCCATCGATGAGAATCTTCCCGCCTTCCACGTCGTACAGGCGCAGCAGCAGGTTGACCAGCGTCGACTTGCCGGCGCCGGACGGACCGATCAGGCCGATCTTTTCACCGGGTTTGATCGTCAGGTTGAGCCCGCCGATGATCCCGCTCTGCTTGCCGTAGTGGAAGTCCACGTCCTCGAAACGCACTTCGCCACGGGCCACGGCCAGGGGTTGGGCCTGGTCGCGGTCAGTGACGCTGACCGGTTGCGAGATGCTCTGCAAACCGTCCTGAACCATGCCGATGTTTTCGAAGATGCCGGTGACCACCCACATGATCCAGCCGGACATGTTGACGATCCGGATCACCAGCCCGGTGGCCAGGGCGATCGCGCCCACGGTGATCAGCGATTGCGTCCACAGCCATAGCGCCAGCCCGGTGGTGCAGACGATCAACAGGCCATTCATGCTGGTGATGACCACGTCCATGCTGGTGACGACACGGCCGGCGAGTTGGGCTTTTTCGGTTTGTTCCTTGATCGCTTCGCGGGCGTACTGTTGTTCGAAGTTGGTGTGGGCGAACAGCTTCAGGGTGGTGATGTTGGTGTAGCCATCGACGATCCGCCCCATGAGTTTGGAGCGCGCGTCGGAGGCAACCACCGAGCGATCCTTGACCCGTGGTACGAAGTAGTAGAGGGCGCTGATAAAGGCGACGATCCAGGTCAGCAACGGGATCATCAGGCGCCAGTCGGCTTCGGCGAACAGCACCAGCGAACTGATGGCGTAGATCAGCACGTGCCACAGCGCATCCACCGCTTGCACTGCTGAATCGCGCAGGGAGTTGCCGGTTTGCATGATGCGTTGGGCGATGCGCCCGGCGAAGTCGTTTTGGAAAAAATTCAGGCTCTGCTTGAGTACGTAACTGTGGTTTTGCCAGCGGATCAGGCTGGTCATGCTGGGGCTCAGGGTCTGGTGTACCAGCAAGTCATGCAGGCCAACGAACACCGGGCGCAGGATCAGCGCCACCACCACCATCCAGGCCAGTTCAACGCCATGTTCCTTGAAGAAGTCGGCGTTTGGAGTGCCCTGTGCCAGGTCGATGATGCGGCTCAGGTAGCTGAACAGCGCCACTTCAATCAGCGCGCCGAACAGGCCGACGATCAGCAGGGCAACGAAGCTCGGCCAGACCTGTTTGAGGTAATAGGTATAGAAAGGCAGGACCCGGTCCGGCGGTGCGGCAGTCGGGGCGTCGCGAAAGATGTCGATCAGTTTTTCAAAACGGCGATAAAGCATCGGTTTTTCACCCGCGAACGGGTACTCCTTCAACGGTTTGAGCGTTGCCGGTCAAACCGGCAAACGCTCGGACATCCCTGTCCAGCTTAGTCTCAGTCGATGCGCTTGGCCGACTTGATGAACACCGGGTCGGCCGGTACATCCTTCATGCCGCCGCGCACGGTGGTTGGCGAGTTGACGATGATATCGACCACATCCATGCCCTTGACCACTTTGCCGAACACCGCGTAGCCGTCACCCTGGTCGAGGAAATCGTTGTCCTTGACGTTGATGAAGAACTGGCTGGTGGCGGAATCCGGCACAGAAGTGCGCGCCATGGACAAGGTGCCACGAACGTTGACCAGGCCATTCTTGTGTTCGTTCTTGATCGGTGCCTTGGTTTCTTTTTGCTGCATCTGCTGAGTGAAGCCGCCGCCCTGGACCATGAAGCCCGGAATCACGCGGTGGAAAATCGTGTTGTTGTAAAAGCCGCTGTCCACATACTCAAGGAAGTTCTTGGTACTGATCGGGGCCTTGACCGGATCCAGTTCGATTTCGATCTGGCCGTTGGTGGTTTCCAGCAGAACGCGCGGCGCCTTGGCAGGCGTTGCGGCCATCAGGTTGGCGGCAAACAGAACGGAGCCGGCGGCGAGGGCAATTTTTTTCAGCATGGGTCAGTGATCCTGAGTGTGGTGGTATCGACTGCAGTGAGAAACTCGAGCAGTGTCTGGTTGAAGCGTTCGGGTTGGTCCAGCGGGGTGGCGTGGCGGGAGTCGGCAATCACCACCAGCCGCGCATCGGGCAGCAGTTTTACGTAGTTTTCCTTCAGCGCGACCGGTGTGTAATCACGGTCGGCGCTGACGATGAGGGTTGGACAGGACACTTTCGAAAGTCGTTCCTGAACCCCCCAGCCAACGATTGCATCGAAGCTGGCGAGATAAGCATGTTTGTCGTTTTTTGCCCAGCGTTCGGCCATTTTTTGTCGCAAATCCGCCTGCTCGGGCTTGGGGAACAATTTGCCTCCCAGGGCCTTGCCAATGGTGCGCAGGCTGAGGACGCGCATCAGGCTCCAGCGTTTGAACCACTGCCAGTAGTCGTCACGGCTGCGCAGTTTGACCTCGGGTGCGCTGTTGACGATGCACAGGCTCTTGAGCAATTGCGGCTGATCCACGGCCAGTTGAAAGCCGATCATGCCGCCCATGGACAGGCCCACAAAGTGGGTCGGGCCTAGGTTCAAATGCTCGATCAGTGCAATCAGGTCGGCGCTGAAACCGGCGATGCTGTAGCGCTCGCGGGGTTTGTCGGAGCGCCCGTGACCGCGTACATCGGGGACGATCACCCGGTAGCGCGCGGCCAGCGCGGGGATCTGTTTTTCCCAGTCCAGCGTGCTGGAACCCAGGCCGTGGACCAGTAGCAACGGCGTGCCGTGGCCATATTCCTCATAGTGCAGGTTACAACCTTCGTGTTCGAAATAGGCCATGGGTACACTCCGTGTCAGGCTTGTTCAGGGGCCGCGAAAGGTGCGTCCAGCGGCGCGGTGTCGAAAGTGCGCAGCAGTTCGATGAGGATCTGTGTGGCCGGCCCCAGTGGTTTGTCCTTGTTCGAATACAGGTAAAAACTCGGGTTGCGGCTACCGCCCTGATCCAACGGTAGCAGCTTGAGCGTGCCTTCTCGCAGTTCCCGTTCGATCATGTGCCTCGGCAACCAGGCAAACCCCAGGCCGCTGCTGACGAAGGTGGCTGCGGTGGCCAGGCTGCCGACGGTCCAGCGTTGCTCGGCGCCGAGCCAGCCGACGTCCCGTGGTTGCTGGCGACCGGAGTCGCGGATAACCACTTGCAGCTGGCTCTCCAGGTCCTGGAAATTCAGTTCACGGTTGAGGCGGTGCAGGGAGTGTTCCGGATGGGCGACCGCGACGAATTCGACATCGCTCAACTCCGCCCCCAGGTAACCAGGAATGCTGAAGCCGCTGATGGCCAGGTCGGCCACGCCTTCGAGCAGCACTTCTTCCACACCCGACAGCACCTCTTCGCGCAGACGCACCCGGCAGCCACGGCTTTGCGGCATGAACGCGGTCAGCGCACGGACGATGCGGGCGCTGGGGTATGCGGCGTCGACCACCAGGCGCACTTCGGCTTCCCAGCCTTGTTCCATGTGGTGGGCCAGGTCTTCCAGCTGGCTGGCCTGTTTCACCAGTTGCCGGGACCGGCGCAACAGCACGCCACCGGCTTCGGTGAGTACCGCTTTGCGGCCGTCGATGCGCAGCAGCGGCACGCCGAGCTGATCCTGCATGCGCGCCACGGTGTAGCTGACTGACGATTGCGAGCGGTGCAGCGCTTCGGCGGCCTGGGCGAAACCTCCGTGGTCGACCACGGCCTGAAGCGTTCGCCATTGATCAAGGGTCACGCGGGGCGCTTTCATGATGGGCTCCTATTGTCCTAAGCTGCGCAGTTCTTATTGGAGACTGCTGAATGAAAAAAATCGTTTGTGTCCTGCTGGCGATGTTGCCGCTGACTGCGTTTGCTTATCCGATCGATGTACAAAAAGAACTCAACGGGCTGAAGATCGACTACACCACCTACGCCTCCGATTACGATCTGGGCTCGATCACCCTGAACAACTACGGTGATACCGCTGCCGAGTGCGCAGTGGTCTTTCGCAATGGCCCGGAGTCGCCCAAGACCCGCAGGGTCAATCTGGATGCCGGCAAAAGCACTGACCTTTCAGCCAAGTTCAATCGCAAAATCATCAAGCTGTACATCAGCATGACCTGCAAGCCGAAATGACCCCCAGCGGAGCAGGCCCATCGGCCATGCTCCGCTTATAAACGAATTTATTGATCGGTTATAGCAGTTATTTGCGCTTTTTTATCGATTTAGTCCTGTTTAACCTTCACTCCATCGACTTACAGCATTCTCAGATGGAGCCTACATCCCATGTCCCGCATTCTGATCATCGAAAGCAGTGCCCGCCAGCAAGACTCGGTTTCCCGTCAACTGACCCAGACCTTCATCAACCAATGGAAAGCCGCGCACCCGAACGATCAGATCACCGTTCGTGACCTGGCCGTCAACCCGGTGCCACACCTGGACATCAACCTGCTGGGCGGCTGGATGAAACCCGCCGATCAGCGTAGCGACCTCGAACAGCTGTCCCTGGAACGCTCCAACCAATTGACCGACGAATTGCTGGCCGCCGACGTGCTGGTGATGGCCGCGCCCATGTACAACTTCGCCATTCCGAGCACCCTCAAAGCCTGGCTTGACCATGTGCTGCGTGCCGGCGTGACCTTCAAGTACACCGAAACCGGTCCCCAGGGTTTGCTCAGCGGCAAGCGTGCCTACGTCCTGACCGCTCGCGGCGGCATCCACGCCGGCGCCCCGTCGGATCACCAGGAACCGTACCTGCGTCAGGTCATGGGTTTCATCGGCATCCACGACGTCACGTTCATTCACGCCGAAGGCATGAACCTGGGCGGCGGCTTCCAGGAGAAAGGCCTGAACCAGGCGAACGCCCGGCTTTCGCAAGTCGCCTGACCGGTTAATCGCCAGATAATCGCTGGATGGTCTAGTGACCTGGCGCAACCCTTCAAGCCTGTACGCGCATCGAACCTCCCTTTGCACTTATTGCTCCTGAGTGCCGTAGCCCGATTGAACGCATTTGCGAGATCGGGCTTTTTTTTGCCCGGGATTTCAAGTGTGGGCACAAACCCTGTGGGAGCGGGCTTGCCCGTGATGGCGATATGCCTGGCAGCATTGAAGTCGATTGAGACACTGCTATCGCGGTCAAGTCGAATCGTCGCACCGCCGCTCCCACAGGGTTTTGCGGTGACTGAAGGTTCGCGATAAGCGGCAAAACCCGTTATCTTCGCCGCCATTCGAAACGAGGCGAGCATGGGCTATCTACTTTTTGTCACGCTGATCCAGGCGTTTTCCTTCAGTTTGATCGGCGAGTACCTGGCCGGTCATGTCGACAGTTACTTCGCGGTGCTGGTGCGTGTATTGCTGGCGGGGCTGGTGTTTATTCCACTGACGCGCTGGCGTTCGGTGGAACCGGCTTTCATGCGTGGCATGTTGCTGATCGGCGCGTTGCAGTTTGGCGTGACTTACGTCTGCCTGTACTTGAGCTTCCGCGTGCTGACGGTCCCGGAAGTCTTGCTTTTCACCATCCTCACACCGTTGCACGTAACCCTGATCGAAGACGCGTTGAACCGCCGGTTCAATCCGTGGGCGTTGATCGCGGCGCTGGTGGCGGTGGCGGGCGCGGCGGTGATTCGCTTCGATCGCATCAACCCGGACTTTTTCATGGGGTTCCTGCTGCTGCAACTGGCCAACTTCACCTATGCCGCCGGACAGGTACTCTATAAACATCTGGTCGCACGGCATCCGAGCGACCTGCCGCATTACCGGCGCTTCGGCTATTTCTACCTAGGTGCGCTGGCGGTGGCGTTGCCGGCGTTCCTGCTGTTCGGCAAACAGAACTTCCTGCCTGAAGCACCTTTGCAATGGGGCGTGCTGCTGTTCCTCGGCCTGGTCTCGACGGCGTTGGGGCTTTATTGGTGGAACAAAGGCGCGTGCCTGGTCAATGGCGGGACGTTGGCGGTGATGAACAACCTGCACGTGCCGGTGGGATTGCTGGTCAATCTGCTGATCTGGAACCAGCATGAAGAGTTGGGGCGGTTGTTGCTGGGCGGGTCGGTGATTTTAATGGCGGTGTGGATCAGCCGGTTGGGTGTTCGCAAATCTTTGGTTGTCACCTGACCCTGTGGGAGCGGGCTTGCCCGCGATGAGGGAGTGCCAGGCAAGTATCTGTTGTTTTACACTCCGCTATCGCGGGCAAGCCCGCTCCCACAGGTGAGATGTGTTGCTTACATGATGTGTTTTTCCGGCTCGGGGATGTGGCTCGCACCCAACACCGCCGGCAATAGCCCGGCCCGTAGATCCGTACCGCTGGGCTGCTGATAGAGACTCAAGCCGAACTCCGGCAGCACCGCCAGCAAGTAATCGAAAATATCCCCCTGGATCCGCTCGTAATCGGCCCACGCCGTGGTGCGGGTGAAACAGTAGATTTCCAGCGGAATGCCCTGGGCCGTGGTCTGCATCTGCCGAACCATGCAGGTCATGTTCGGCTGAACCTCGGGATGGCTTTTCAGATACGCCAGCGCGTAGGCGCGGAATGTGCCGATATTGGTCATCCGTCGACGGTTGGCCGACATGGCCGCGACATTGCCCTGGGCTTCATTCCAGGCCTTGAGTTCGGCCTGCTTGCGGCTGATGTAGTCAGTCAGCAGATGCACCTGGGACAGTTTCTGCTCTTCGTCATCGCGAATGAAGCGCACGCCGCTGGCGTCGATGAACAGGCTGCGCTTGATCCGGCGGCCGCCTGACTGCTGCATGCCGCGCCAGTTCTTGAACGACTCGGACATCAGGCGCCAGGTCGGAATCGAAACGATGGTCTTGTCGAAGTTCTGCACCTTGACCGTGTGCAGGGTGATGTCCACCACATCGCCATCGGCGCCGACCTGCGGCATCTCGATCCAGTCGCCGACCCGCAGCATGTCGTTGCTGGTCAGTTGCACGCTGGCGACAAACGACAGCAAGGTGTCCTTGTAGACCAACAGAATCACTGCCGACATGGCGCCAAGACCCGACAGCAGCAACAGCGGCGAACGGTCGATCAGCGTGGCGACGATGATGATCGCGCCAAACACGTACAAGACCATTTTTGCCAGTTGCACGTAGCCCTTGATCGAGCGGGTGCGGGCGTGTTCGGTGCGGGCATAGATGTCGAGCAAGGCGTTGAGCAGGGCACTGATGGACAGCACCAGAAACAGAATGGTGAAGGCCAGTGCCACGTTGCCGAGAAAAACCATCGCGGTTTTACTCAGCTCCGGTACCAGGTGCAGGCCGAACTGGATCACCAGTGACGGCGTCATTTGTGCCAGGCGCTGGAAGACCTTGTTGTGGCGAAAGTCGTTGATCCAGTGCAGGGCAGGTTGGCGGCCGAGCATTCGGCTGGCATGCAGGATCAGGTAGCGTGCCACTCGTCCGAGTACCAGGGCGATCACCAGCAGCAGTACCAAGGCCAGGCTGGCATGCAGGAGCGGGTGCTGATCGAGGGCGCCCCAAAGGTCTTGGGCGTTGAGCCAGAGCTGTTTGATATCCATGGGGGAAACGATTCTTCTGTAAGACGCGACGGGCAATTAGAGCATTTAAGACGCTTTGTATTACGATTGGGGACAAATCAGGCAACAAAAAAGCCACTGTTTGCGGTCGATTGCATAAAGAAACTCGGCCTTCGCGCTCGAAACCGTTACCCTATGCAGCTGATTTTTTGCATTTCTTCGAGGTAGCACCCGTGTTTTCCGAATTCGCCCTGCACGAACGCCTGCTCAAAGCCGTGGCCGAACTGAAATTTGTCGAGCCAACGCCTGTGCAAGCAGCGGCTATTCCGCTGGCGCTCCAAGGGCGTGACCTGCGGGTGACAGCGCAAACCGGTAGCGGCAAAACCGCTGCCTTCGTGTTGCCGATCCTCAACCGCCTGATCGGCCCGGCCAAGATCCGCGTCAGCATCAAGACCCTGATCCTGCTGCCGACCCGTGAACTGGCCCAGCAGACCCTGAAAGAAGTTGAACGCTTCTCGCAGTTCACCTTCATCAAGTCCGGCCTGATCACCGGCGGCGAAGACTTCAAGGTCCAGGCTGCCATGCTGCGCAAGGTGCCGGACATCCTGATCGGTACGCCGGGCCGGATGATCGAGCAACTGAACGCCGGCAACCTCGACCTCAAGGAAGTCGAAGTGCTGGTACTCGACGAAGCCGACCGCATGCTCGACATGGGGTTCGCCGAAGACGTACAGCGTCTGGTGGATGAGTGCACCAACCGCCAGCAGACCATGCTGTTCTCCGCCACCACCGGTGGTTCGGGCCTGCGCGAGATGGTCGCCAAGGTCCTGAACAACCCTGAACACTTGCAGCTCAACGCGGTCAGCCAGCTGAACGAGACCACCCGTCAGCAAATCATCACCGCTGACCATAACCAGCACAAAGAACAGATCGTCAATTGGCTGCTGGCCAACGAGACTTATCAGAAGGCCATCGTCTTCACCAACACCCGGGCCATGGCCGACCGTATCTACGGCCGCCTGGTGGCACAGGAATACAAGGCGTTCGTCCTGCACGGTGACAAGGACCAGAAGGATCGCAAGCTGGCGATCGACCGTTTGAAGCAGGGCGGGGTGAAGATCCTCGTGGCGACCGACGTTGCCGCTCGCGGCCTGGACGTCGACGGCCTGGACCTGGTGATCAACTTCGACATGCCGCGCAGCGGCGACGAATACGTACACCGTATCGGTCGTACCGGTCGTGCCGGCAATGATGGCCTGGCCATCTCGCTGATCTGCCACGGCGACTGGAACCTGATGTCGAGCATCGAGCGCTACCTCAAGCAGAGCTTCGAGCGCCGTACCATCAAGGAAGTCAAAGGCACCTACGGCGGACCGAAAAAGGTCAAGGCCTCGGGCAAGGCTGTCGGCGTGAAGAAGAAAAAGACCGACGCCAAGGGCGACAAGAAAAAAGTCGCCGCCAAGACCCCGACCAAGCGCAAGAGCGTCAATCGACCGAAGAGCGATTCCCTGGTCAGCAAGGACGGCATGGCCCCGCTCAAGCGCCGTAAGCCAGAGGCCCCGGCTGCTGAATAAGCGCTTTGGCTGAACAAAAAATGCCCGTATCGTCAGATACGGGCATTTTTGTTTAGATGTCACATAGACCTGAGGAAGTGATTTTCCATGCTGGTGATTTCCAACAACGTGCAGATACCGGATGCCGAGATCGAGTTGACCGCCATTCGCGCCCAGGGCGCCGGTGGGCAGAACGTCAACAAGGTCTCCAGCGCCGTGCACTTGCGTTTCGACATACCGGCCTCGTCCTTGCCCGAGTTCTACAAGGAACGGCTGTTGGCGCTGCGCGACAGTCGCATCACCAACGAAGGCGTGTTGATCATCAAGGCCCAGCAATACCGCACCCAGGAACAGAACCGTGTCGATGCGCTGGAGCGTTTGACCGAACTGATCCTGAGCGCCACCAAGGTCGAGAAGAAACGCCGCCCGACCAAACCAACCCTCGGTTCGAAGACCCGCAGGCTTGAATCCAAAAGCAAGCGCGGCAACATCAAGGCCGGGCGCGGCAAGGTGGATTTCTAGCGGGTTTCCCGCGTCTGGCGATGTTTCGGTGCCTGCCGGTACAGGTAAATGCAGAGCATCAAACTGCTGATGGCGGCCAGTGCGGCGAACAGGAAGATCGACGCAAAACCGAACCCCGCCGCCACCGCGCCGGCTAATGGCCCGGTGATCCCCAATGACAAATCAATGAACAGCGAATAAGCGCCGACCGCCGCGCCTCGACTGGAGGCAGGCACCAGGTTCACCGCTTCAACTCCCAGCGCCGGAAACACCAGCGAGAAGCCGAAACCGCTCAGCGCGGCACCCGCCAGCGCCCAATGAGCATCCGGTGCCAGCCACAGCAGCAACAGGCCCAGGGTTTCCACCGAGAGGCAGGCAATCGCCACGCGAAAGCCACCCAGGCGATTGATCAGGTTGCCGAATAATAGCCGCGCACCGATGAAGCTGGCGCCGAACAGGCTCAGGCACAGCACCGCGTTATCCCAGTGTTGGGTGGCGTAATACAGGGTGATAAATGTAGCGATGGTGCCGAAACCGATGGAGCCCAACGCCAGGCCGCAGCCGTGGGGCAGCACTCGCCCGAGTACGTGCATGAACGGCAGGCGTTCACCGGCCACGATCGATGCGGCGGTTTTCGGCCAGGCCAGTACCAGGCCAAAAGCCGCGAGCAACACAATACTCACGCCCATGCTCCACAACCCCAACTGACTGACCAGCCACACACCCAGCGGCGCACCGACCGCCAGCGCGCCGTAGCTGGCGATGCCGTTCCAGGAGATGACCTTGGCGGTGTTCGCCGCGCCGACCCGGCCGATGCCCCAGCCAATGGAACCGGAGCCCACCAGGCTTTCCGCGCTGCCTAGCACCAGGCGACCGATGAGCAGGCTGATCAGGCTCAGCATCGGCAGGCTTTGGGTCCAGGCCGAAATCAGCATGAACACGCCGCTCAAGCCGCAACCGGCCAAGCCATACATCACCGCCAGTTTGCTGCCCTTGTTGTCGATGATTTTCCCGGCATAGGGACGGCTGAGCAGGGTGGCGAGGTATTGCACGCTGATCACGAGCCCCGCGATCACCGCGCCGAAGCCCAGATCGCTGTGGACGTACCCGGGCAATACCGCCAGGGGAATGCCGATATTCAAGTAGCCGATAAAGGTGAACAGGACGATGGAAACAACTTGCAGCGTGACCGCCAGGGGGCGCTGGTTTTCAGACATGGGTAAAGGTCCACGGAGCAGCAGGATTAGATAGGCTGCTTATGATAACGGTGCTAGCGTTCGTGGGTTGTGAAAAAGTAAAACTATTTGCCGGATGGGGGCCGTCAGGGCTTGGCAGGGGCTACCAGTTGCGTGGTAACCAAAGCGGCCAACGCATTTTCTTCACTGCCGAAACGGGCGAGCAAAGCGGCTTGTTTCTCGGGGGAGAGGCGATTCCAGATCTCGATCATTTTCTCGGCGGTGCCGATCAGAACGCTGGCCTGCTCTTCGCTGAAATTATCTGTCATGGGGGGAGGGCTCGGTTCAGGCAGTGTGGAAAGCGCATGTTAGCGCTTTCCACACGGTCTGTACGGCGGGTGTTTCAGTCTTCGCTGTCAGCCTGGCGGCTGCCAGTGGCTTCTTTGGGCTCGGGCTGTTGGGCACCGGCTTGTTGCGTGGTCGTCTGCTCAGGTTCGTGCAGGCTTGGGAAGGGGAGATTAGGAATCTCGTGCATAGTCGCGCTCCTCGCTAAGTCTGTTGATAGATCTGGTAGATCCGCGCTTTTAAAAAAGCCTGCGCAGGATACAGCACGAGAAATGACAAACAGACTTTTATATCCATTTGTTTCGACGAATGGGGTTGTACAGACAGGTTAGTGGTGGTGCCTCAAAAACAACTGTGGGAGCGAGCCTGCTCGCGAAGGGGCCATGACAGTCAAGTTTATATTGACTGACACACCGCTTTCGCAAGCAGGCTCGCTCCCACAGGGGGTCTACAGGGTACTGGAGGTTACTTGCAGACCTTGGCGATGGCTTCGGCCAGCAGATCCAGGCGCGTCGCATCAATCCCCGCCACGTTCGCCCGGCCGGTGCCGACCATGTAAACGCTGTGATGCTCACGCAGTTGCTTGACCTGCTCCGGCGTCAACCCGGTGTAGGAAAACATCCCGCGCTGCACACCGATGTGTGCAAAGCGCTCGCGCAATCCGTGAGGCTCCAGTGCTTCCACCAGACCGCTGCGCAGTTGGGCGATCCGCAAGCGCATGGCTTCCACTTCGTCGGCCCAGAGTTGTTTCAATTGCGGATCGCCGAGGATAGTCGCCACCACGGCGGCACCATGATCCGGCGGTGTCGACCACAGGTTGCGGGCGATGTTGGCCAGTTGGCTGCGAATGTCCACCAGTTTGTCCGCGGTTTTCGCGCAGACAATCAGCGCACCGGTGCGGTCGCGGTAGAGGCCGAAGTTCTTCGAGCAGGAACTGGTAATCAGCACTTCCGGCAACTCGGCGGCGAACAGCCGGGTCGACCAGGCGTCCTGTTCCAGGCCATCGCCAAAGCCCTGGTAGGCGAAGTCGATCAGCGGCAGCAGTTCACGCCGACGCACCACCTCCAGCACCCGGCGCCAGTCGTCATGGGACAGATCGAAACCGGTCGGGTTGTGGCAGCAGGCGTGCAGCAACACCACATCGCCCTTGGGCGCTTCATTGAGTACTGTGAGCATCGCCTCGATGTCGAGACGGTTGTCGCTGCCCACGTACGGGTAGTGACTGACCTTGACCCCGGCCGTGGCGAAAATGGTTTCGTGGATCGGCCAGGTCGGATTGCTCAGCCACACACCACGGCCCGGCAGACATTGGGCGATAAAGTCCGCACTCAATCGCAACGCACCGGTGCCACCCGGTGTCTGGGTGGCGCCGGCGCGTTTTTCGCTGATCAGCTTTGAGTCGGCGCCGAGTACCAACTCATTGATGGCTTTGCCGAACGCCGGTTCGCCGTGGCCGCCAATGTAGGTCTTGGTGCTTTGACCCTCCACCAGGCGCGCCTCGGCCAGCTTCACCGACTCAAGGATCGGCGTCAGGCCCTGTGCGTCTTTATAGACACCCACGCCAAGGTCGAACTTGCGCGGGTTCGGGTCTTGCGCATAGGCCTCCATCAGGCCGAGGATCGGGTCGCCGGGCACCCGGCCGATGGCGTCGAAATGCATTACTTGCGGCCCTCGGCGTCCTTGGCCACTTCGTCAGTGCGCGCGGCCATGATGAAGTCGTTGCGGTGCAGACCCTTGATCGAGTGGCTCCACCAGGTCACGGTGACTTTGCCCCACTCGGTCAACAGACCCGGGTGATGACCTTCGGCCTCGGAGATTTCGCCAACAGCGTTGGTGAATGCCAAGGCGTGTTTGAAGTTTTTGAACAGGAAGACTTTTTCCAGCTGCATGATGCTGTCGCGTACTTCGATGTTCCAGTCCGGGATCTGCTTGATCAGGATCGGCAGTTCTTCGTCGCTGACTTGTGGGGCATCGGCGCGGCAGGCTTCGCAGTGGGCTTGGTTCAATGTGGACATGATGGATTCCTGAAATCGAATAGATGGAAATCAGCTGTCAGTGTGACCACGCTAAAGCAAAGCGTGGCGTTCTGACAGACTCACTTGATCGTAAAAGCAGCGGTTCAGGCGGCTTTTGGTTTTGGCGGAAATTTCGGCGCGTGCAGACCCATCTGCATGGCTTGCTTGACCATGCCCATGATGTCTTCGTGGGCCAGGTCGAACAGGCGCTTGAGGTTCGGCAAGACGAAATACAGGGGTTGCAGGATGTCGATGCGGTACGGCGTGCGCATGCATTCCAGCGGATCGAACGCTTGATGCTCAGGTTCGTCCGACAGGCAATACACGGTCTCTTTCGGCGAAGACAGGATGCCGCCGCCGTAGATGCGCTGGCCTTGCGGGGTGTCGAGCAGGCCGAACTCGATGGTCATCCAGTACAGACGCGCCAGGTACACACGTTCTTCCTTGGAAGCCTGTAGGCCAAGTTTGCCGTAAGTGTGGGTAAATTCGGCGAACCAAGGGTTGGTCAGCAGCGGGCAGTGGCCAAAGATCTCATGGAAAATGTCCGGCTCTTGCAGGTAATCCAGTTCTTCGCGGGTGCGAATGAACGTGGCCACTGGAAACTGTTTGCTGGCGAGTAATTCAAAAAAGGTCTGGAAAGGGATCAGCGCGGGAACGCGGGCGACCTGCCAACCGGTGGTTTCACCGAGAACCTTATTGATCTCGCCCAGTTGCGGAATGCGGTCGTGGGGCAGACCGAGTTTTTCGATACCGTCCAGGTATTCCTGGCACGCACGCCCTTCGACCACTTTCAGTTGGCGAGTGATCAGCGTGTTCCACACCGCATGCTCTTCGGCGGTGTAGTCGATAAAACCTTGCGCATCGGGCTCGCGAGCCACGTATTGCGTCTGCTTCATGCTGCTCTCCTGCGAGGGGATTCGTTCTTGTTATGTACTGCTATGGACCTAGAAATACTCCATCAATTGCATCGTTGCAGCCAGTGAAGCGCGATCTACGCGGGAAAAATGCGGCAAAAACGTAAAGTTTTCGTTACGTGCGGGGCGTCATCGCGCAGATGTTGAGATTGGCGGGTGGGAAAAGCCCTTCACCTGTCACATAATCTTGACGATTAACTGAGCACCTAATCAGAAAAGTTCGGGCGCTAACACTGTGGGAGCCAGCCTGCTGGCGATAGCGGTGTGACATTCGACATACACAGAGCCTGATGCGACGCCATCGCCAGCAGGCTGGCTCCCACAGGTCAATCATCGTTTATCAGGTCTTTTATATGCGTATCAAAGTCCACTGCCAGAACCGCATCGGCATCCTGCGCGACATTCTCAATCTGTTGGTGGAATACGGCATCAACGTCGCCCGCGGTGAAGTGGGCGGTGAGCACGGCAATGCGATCTACCTTCACTGTCCGAACCTGATCAACATTCAGTTCCAGGCATTGCGTCCGAAATTCGAGGCGATTGCCGGAGTCTTCGGCGTCAAGCGTGTAGGCCTGATGCCCAGCGAGCGTCGGCACATGGAACTCAATGCGTTGCTGGGCGCCCTTGAGTTTCCGGTGCTGTCGATCGACATGGGCGGTTCCATCGTTGCCGCCAACCGGGCGGCGGCGCAGCTGCTGGGTGTGCGCGTCGATGAAGTGCCGGGGATTCCGTTGTCGCGGTATGCCGAAGACTTTGATTTGCCGGAACTGGTGCGCGCCAATAAATCACGGATCAACGGACTGCGGGTCAAGGTCAAGGGTGACGTGTTTCTGGCCGACATCGCGCCGCTGCAATCGGAACATGACGACAGCGAAGCCATGGCCGGTGCCGTGCTGACGCTGCATCGCGCCGACCGGGTTGGGGAACGCATCTACAACGTGCGCAAGCAGGAGTTGCGCGGTTTCGACAGCATCTTTCAGAGCTCGAAAGTGATGGCGGCGGTGGTGCGAGAAGCCCGGCGCATGGCCCCGCTCGACGCGCCACTATTAATAGAAGGGGAAACCGGGACCGGCAAAGAGTTGTTGGCACGCGCCTGCCATTTGGCCAGCCCGCGCGGGCAATCACCGTTGATGGCGCTCAACTGCGCCGGCCTGCCGGAATCCATGGCCGAGACCGAACTGTTCGGCTACGGCCCCGGTGCCTTCGAAGGGGCGCGGGCCGAAGGCAAGCTCGGGCTGCTGGAGCTGACGGCAGGCGGTACGCTGTTTCTCGACGGTGTCGGAGAAATGAGTCCTCGCTTGCAGGTGAAATTGCTGCGCTTCCTGCAGGATGGCTGCTTCCGGCGTGTCGGCAGCGATGAAGAGGTTTATCTTGATGTGCGGGTGATCTGCGCGACCCAGGTCGATCTATCGGAGTTGTGCGCCCGCGGTGAGTTTCGTCAGGACCTGTATCACCGGTTGAATGTGTTGTCGCTGCACATCCCGCCGCTGCGTGAGTGCCTCGACGGTTTGCCGCCGCTGGTGGAA
Source organism: Pseudomonas sp. G(2018) (assembly GCF_005502415.1). Lineage (NCBI taxonomy): Bacteria > Pseudomonadati > Pseudomonadota > Gammaproteobacteria > Pseudomonadales > Pseudomonadaceae > Pseudomonas > Pseudomonas sp. G(2018). The sequence continues at coordinate 83,296 of NZ_SCOO01000008.1, forward strand.
CACTTCCTCGACCAGGCCAGCCGACAGATCGGTTGCCCCTTGCCCAAACTGGCCCCGGCGGCCATGGATCGGCTTACTCATTACCATTGGCCGGGCAATGTCCGGCAGTTGGAAAATGTGCTGTTCCAGGCGGTTTCCCTGTGCGACGGCGGGACGGTCAAGGCTGAACACATTCGGTTGCCGGACTATGGCGTGCGTCAGCCGCTGGGTGATTTTTCCCTGGAAGGCGGGCTGGACGAGATTGTCGGGCGCTTTGAGAAAGCGGTGCTGGAGCGGTTGTATTCCGAGCATCCGAGCAGTCGGCAATTGGGTAAGCGGCTGGGGGTTTCCCATACCACCATCGCCAACAAGTTGCGCGAGTATGAGGTCGGGAAGTCTGAGTCTTAGCTGGCACTTGCTGAGTTTGTGCCGACCTCATCGCGGGCAAGCCCGCGATGAGGTCGGCACTGCCAGCACCCAGGACAAGCCTTGCCACCTTCCGGCATGCCACCGCCGGTTTTTCGTCTCTGACACATTCCTCCTAATCCCCTAAAACTCCCTCAAGTCCTTTGTTTGCCGGGCCTCGCGCTGCAAAAAACAAGTTGGTCTGCAAATTGCTTATGGCTCATCAGTACAGCAGTGGGCGGCAAACGTCCGGCAGGCAGAGGATAGATTGTGGACAAGTACCTTTATGTGGCAATGACCGGCGCCAGCCAGAATGCACTGGCGCAAAAGGCTCATGCCAACAACCTGGCGAACATCTCTACCAACGGCTTCCAGAAAGACCTGGAGCAGGCGCGCTCGATGCCGGTGTTCGGTGACAGCTTTCCGGCGCGTGCCTTTGCGATGTCCGAACGCCCGGCCACCGACTTCTCTCCGGGCGCTTTGGTGGAAACCGGCCGCGACCTCGATGTCGCCGTGCAAGGCAACGGCTGGCTGGCGGTGCAGAACCCTGACGGCGGTGAAAGCTACGTGCGCACCGGCAGCCTGGTGGTTGATGCCCTGGGTGTGTTGCGCGCCGGCAATGGCATGCCGGTGATTGGCAATGGCGGTCCGATTGCCGTGCCGCCCGAGCAGCAGATCGAAGTGGGCGAGGACGGCACCATCAGCATTCGTGCGATGGGTGAAGGTCCCCGCGTCATGGCGGAAGTCGACCGCATCAAGCTGGTCAACCCGGACATCAAGAACATGACCAAGGGCCTGGACGGTTCGATCCACACCAAGGACGGCAAGCCGGCGCAAGCCGATGCCAACGTCAAACTGGTGTCCGGTTTCCTTGAGTCGAGCAACGTCAATGCCGTGGACGAGATGACCTCGGTGCTGGCCTTGTCCAAGCAGTTCGAGCTGCACATCAAGATGATGAACACCGCCAAAGAAGACGACCAGGCCATGGCTCGGGTCTTGCAGATCAGCTAATTATCAGAACGTCGCGCCGTAAAACAGGCGCACGAGGAGAATCGAATGCTTCCGGCTCTATGGGTTGCCAAAACCGGTCTGTCCGCCCAGGACACCAACCTGACCACCATTTCCAACAACCTGGCCAACGTGTCGACCACGGGTTTCAAACGTGACCGCGCCGAGTTCCAGGACCTGCTCTACCAGATCAAGCGTCAGCCAGGCGCCCAGTCAACCCAGGACAGCGAACTGCCGTCGGGTCTGCAACTGGGTACCGGTGTGCGCATCGTCGGCACCCAGAAAAACTTCAACGCCGGCAGCCTGCAAACCACCGAGCAGCCGCTGGACATGGCCATCGACGGTCGCGGTTTCTTCCAGATCCTGCAACCGGACGGCACCACGTCCTACACCCGTGACGGTACGTTCCACCTGGACTCCAACGGCCAGATCGTCAACGCCAGCGGCTTCGCCCTGGAACCGGCAATTGTCATTCCGAACGACGCTCAGACCTTCACCGTGGGTAAAGACGGCACCGTGTCCATCACCGTGGCCGGCAACCCGGCTTCCCAGGTGATCGGCAACCTGCAAACCGCCGACTTCATCAACCCGGCCGGCTTGCAAGCGGTGGGTAACAACCTGTTCCTGGAAACCGCTGCCAGTGGTGCGCCACAAGTCGGCACACCGGGCCTGGCCGGTTTCGGTACCACGCTGCAGAACACCCTGGAAACCTCCAACGTCAGCACCGTTGAGGAGATGGTCAACATGATCACCACCCAGCGCGCCTACGAGATGAACTCCAAGGTGATCTCCACCGCCGACCAGATGCTCTCGTTCGTAACGCAGAATCTGTAATCAAGTCTATGAGGCGGCCATGAGGTCGCCTGCAACACCGTGAGGTAGGGTCATGAAACGCTTCGTCTCTGTTCTGGCACTGAGTGGGATCACCGCGCTCGCAGGCTGCGTGCCTGTGACGCCCAAGCCCAATGACCCTTACTACGCCCCGGTGTTGCCGCGCACGCCGCTGCCGGCTGCGGCGAACAACGGCTCTATCTATCAGGCCGGGTTCGAACAGAATCTCTACACCGACCGCAAGGCGTTCCGGGTCGGTGACATCATCACCATCACCCTGAACGAGAAGACCCAGGCCAGCAAAAACGCCAACTCGCAAATCGACAAGACCAGCAAGACCGGCATCGGCCTGACCTCGCTGTTCGGTAGCAGCGCCACCACCAACAACCCGTTCGGTAGCAACGACCTGAGCCTGAGTGCCAGCTATGAAGGCGACCGCGCGACCAAGGGTGACAGCAAGGCCGGGCAGGGCAACAGCCTGACCGGTTCGATCACCGTGACCGTCGCCGATGTCTTGCCCAACGGCATCATCGCCGTGCGCGGCGAAAAGTGGCTGACGCTCAATACCGGTGATGAGCTGGTACGGATTGCCGGCCTGGTTCGCGCCGATGACATCGCCACCGACAACACTGTGTCGTCGACCCGCGTCGCCGATGCACGCATCACCTATTCGGGCACCGGTTCGTTTGCCGATGCGAGTCAGCCAGGCTGGTTCGACCGTTTCTTCCTCAGCCCGCTGTTCCCTTTCTAGGTGGCTACGTTGAATTTCAAAAGCCTCATGATGGCCGCTGTTTTGTTGTCCGTGGCCTTCAACGTTCAAGCCGAGCGCCTGAAGGACATCGCCAGCATTTCCGGCGTGCGTTCCAACCAATTGATCGGTTACGGCCTGGTGGTCGGGCTTAACGGCACCGGCGACCAGACGACCCAGACGCCATTCACCCTGCAGACCTTCAACAACATGCTCTCGCAGTTCGGCATCAAGGTGCCGCCGGGTTCGGGCAACGTGCAGTTGAAGAACGTCGCAGCGGTGTCGATCAGTGCCGATCTGCCGCCGTTCGCCAAGCCGGGGCAGCAGGTCGACATTACCGTTTCGTCCATCGGTAACTCCAAGAGCCTGCGCGGCGGTACGTTGTTGTTGACGCCGCTCAAGGGTATCGACGGCAACGTCTACGCCGTGGCTCAGGGCAACCTGGTGGTCGGTGGGTTTGATGCCGAAGGTCGCGACGGTTCGAAGATCACTGTCAACGTTCCGTCGGCCGGTCGCATCCCTGGCGGTGCGTCGGTCGAGCGGGCGGTGCCGAGCGGTTTCAACCAGGGCAACAGCCTGACCCTGAACCTCAACCGTTCCGACTTCACCACGGCCAAGCGCATCGTCGACAAGATCAACGACATGCTCGGCCCTGGCGTGGCCCAGGCCATCGACGGCGGTTCGATTCGCGTCACCGCGCCACTGGATCCGAGCCAGCGTGTCGACTACCTGTCGATCCTCGAGAACCTCGAAATCGATCCGGGCCAGGCGGTGGCGAAAGTCATCATCAACTCCCGTACCGGCACCATCGTGATCGGGCAGAATGTCAAGGTTTCCCCGGCCGCCGTCACTCACGGCAGCCTGACGGTGACCATCACCGAAGACCCGATCGTCAGCCAGCCCGGCCCGTTGTCCAATGGTCAGACGGCAGTCGTGCCGCGCTCGCGGGTCAATGCCGAGCAGGAAGCCAAACCGATGTTCAAGTTCGGCCCGGGCACCACCCTCGACGAAATCGTGCGTGCGGTGAACCAGGTCGGCGCGGCGCCGGGTGACTTGATGGCCATCCTCGAAGCACTGAAACAGGCCGGCGCCTTGCAAGCCGACCTGATTGTGATCTGAGGACGGCGACCATGGACATGTACAAGAGCGGTCGTGTGAGCAGCAGTGATTCGGGTGCGTTTTCCGACCTGAATCGTCTGAATCAGCTCAAGGTCGGCGACAAGAACAGTGACGCGAACATGCGCAAGGTCGCGCAGGAATTCGAATCGCTGTTCCTCGGCGAGATGCTCAAGTCCATGCGCTCGGCCACCGAAGCGCTGGGCAAGGACAATCCGATGAACACCGCGGAGGCCAAGCAATACCAGGAAATGTACGACCAGCAGCTGGCCGTTTCCATGTCCCGTGAGGGTGGTGGTATCGGGTTGGCGGACGTGCTGATGCGCCAGATGTCGAAGAACAAACCGCTGGCGCCGGGTGAAGCGGCAACGTTGTCCGCTGCCAAGCAAGAGGCCGCCAAGGCCGCCGCGCAAACGCCGGTGGCCGCCGGTACGGTGGCGATTAACGGGCCGCTGTCGCGGGTCAATGGCGAGCGTCCGTTGTGGGCTTCGCGTTCGGTCAGTGCGCCGAGCGGCGAGGGCGCGCATCGCAATGACATGGCACTGATCAATCAGCGTCGCCTGGCTTTGCCGCCGAAACTGGCCGATCGCTTGCTGGCAGGCCTGGTGCCTTCCGCCACGACGACTGCCGCAGCGACCGTCGCAACAGCCAACAAGACGCAGTTGCCAGAGCGCGCCACGCCTACCGGTGCAGGTCCGCTGTTCAATGGCGACTGGCTGGCGAATGCACAAACCTCTGCCAACGGCGGCCTGCAGATTCATGGGCGCGCCATCGCCCAGATTCCTTTGGCGCCGGCGAAGAAAGCCTTCAGCTCCGCCGACGCATTCGTCAGCACCATGCTGCCGATGGCCAAAGAGGCCGCCGACCGCATCGGCGTCGATCCGCGTTATCTGGTGGCCCAGGCGGCCCTGGAAACCGGTTGGGGCAAATCGGTCATGCGTGCCCAGGATGGCAGCAGCAGTCACAACCTGTTCGGCATCAAGACCGGCAGCAGCTGGAAGGGCGATTCCGCGCGGGCGATCACCAGCGAGTTCAGGAATGGCGAGATGGTCAAGGAGACGGCCGAGTTCCGTTCCTACGCCTCTTACAAAGACAGCTTCCACGACCTTGTGACGTTGTTGCAATCCAACAATCGCTATCAAGATGTCGTGAAGTCGGCCGATAACCCGGAACAGTTTGTACGTGAGCTGCAAAAGGCCGGTTACGCAACCGACCCGAACTACGCAAGCAAGATTTCGCAGATAGCCCGGCAAATGACGAGCTACCAGAACTACGCCGCGGCGGGCGCTTCCACGACGCCTCTATAGACACAAGGTATAAGGTCTGAACCATGAGTTTACTCAACATCGGAATGTCGGGTTTGGCCGCTAGCCACGCATCGTTGGTGACTACCGGTAATAACATTTCCAACGTCGATACCGTCGGGTACTCGCGCCAGCAAACTGTACAGAACAGCAAAAGTTCTATTCAGTACGGCAATGTGTTCATCGGCACCGGCACCACGCTGGCCGATGTGCGTCGGGTGTACAACAGCTACCTCGATGCGCAGTTGCAGACCACGACTTCGCTCAACAGTGACGCGCAGGCCTATCTCGGCCAGGCCACCCAGGTCGACAAGCTGCTGTCCGACAGCGGCACCGGCGTGACCAAGTCATTGCAGGCGTTTTTCACGTCCTTGCAAACCCTGGCCGGAAACTCCAATGACAGTGCCGCGCGTCAGGCGTTGCTGACCAATGCCCAGGGCTTGAGCAGCCGCTTCAATGCCATCTCGCAGCAATTGACGCAGCAAAACACCTACATCAACGATCAGTTGGGTTCGATGGCCGACCAGGTCAACAAACTGGCGTCCACCGTTGCTGCGTACAACAAGAAAATCGCCGAAGTCAGCGGTTCGGGCGGCACGCCCAACGAGCTGCTGGATCAGCGCAACGAAACCGTGCGCCAGCTCAACGAGCTGATCGGCACGCAGGTCACCGAAACCGAAGGCCGGCTCGATATCTATCTGGGCAGTGGCCAGCCGCTGGTGGTCGGCGATGTCGTCAATAAACTGCGCGTGGCCCCGGACGCCACCGACCCGACCCGTTCCTCGATCATCATGGACCGTAACGGTTCGTCGGTCGACATCACCAGCGTGATGAGCGGCGGCGAGATGGGCGGCTTGATACGTTATCGCAATGAGGTGCTGACGCCGGCGGTCAATGGCCTGGGGCGCATCGCCATGGTCGTGGCCGATCAGGTCAACAAGCAGTTGGGCCAGGGCCTGGACCAGAACGGCAATTTCGGCGCGGCACTGTTCAATAACATCAACAGCCTGGCAGCCATCAGCCAGCGCAGTATCGCCAGCGCCAACAACAACCCGGCGTCCGGCAACCTGAACGTGACCATCAAGGACACCAGCAAGCTGGCGGCCAGCGATTATCAGGTGACCATCACTGCTACCGGCTACAACGTGCGTCGTTTGTCGGATAACACCGACATGGGCAACTTCGCCTTTGCCACGCCACCTGCCGCTGATCCAGTCATCGACGGCTTCAGTCTGAGCATCAACTCCGGCACGGTGGCTGCGGGCGACACGTTCAAGATTACCCCGACCCGCAGCTCTGCCGCGGACATGGCCACGATCATGACCGACACCAAGACCCTGGCCACGGCGGCGCCGCTGACGTCTACCAAGGCTTCGGGCAATGACGGCACCGGTGCTGTCAGTCAGCCGACCCTCAGCACCATTCTGGATATCTACGATCCTGTCCAGCGTCTTGAAGTGCAAACGGCAGTCAAGGCTTCGATGCCGGTTCGCATGCTGATGACCAGCGCCACTGCCTATGAAGTATTCGATGCCAAAGGCACCAGCCTTGGTACGGGCAGCATCGTGCCTGGCCAGAACAACGATCTGAATATTGCGGTGCCTTACACCGATGCCGGCGGCAACGCCAAGACCTTCAATGTGGCGATGACTGTCAGCGGCAGCCCGGCGGCGGGAGACAGCTTCAACATCGGCATGACGTCGGCCAGCAGTACCGACAACCGCAACGCCCAGGCACTGCTCGGGTTGCAATCGAAGGCCACGGTCGGCGCCAGTGCCACCAGCCCGGGCGTGAGTTTTACCGACGCGTACGGTGGCCTGGTCACGACCGTGGGTTCCTTGACCAAGCAGGGGCAGCTGGATGCCACGGCCACGGACACCATCATGACCGGTGCACGAAACGCCCGTGACTCGCTGTCGGGTGTCGACCTCGATGAAGAGGCGGGCAACCTGACCAAGTACCAGCAGTACTACACGGCCTCTTCGCAGATCATCAAGACTGCGCAGGAAATTTTCAGCACTCTGATCAATGCCCTTTAAGGAGCCGTAGAACATGCGCATTTCTACAGCACAGTATTACGCGACCACGGCTGCCAACTATTCTCGCAACCTCAACAATGTGATGAAGACTGCCGAGCAGGCCAGCAGTAACCTTAAGCTCACGACAGCCGCGGATGATCCGGTCGGAGCCGCACGGCTGCTGCAACTTGAGCAGCAAAAAGCCATGCTGGGCCAGTACACCTCCAACATCAACGCGTTGAACACGGCTCAGGCGCAGGAAGAAAGCGTGCTGGACAGCATCAACAACGTGCTGCAGAAAGTCAGCGAGCTGGCAGTGCGCGCCGGTGGCGGTTCGTTGAACGACGATGACCGTAAATCCATTGCGGCAGAGCTCAAGCAGTCCGAAGAGCAATTGCTGACCTTGATGAACAGCAAGGACGCCAACGGCAAGTACATCTTTTCCGGTGCCAGCAACAACACCCAGCCTTTTGTGCGCAACAGCGACGGCACCTACAGTTATCAGGGGGACCAGACCCAACTGGAGTTGAAGATCGGTGACTCGATGTCGCTGGGCCTGAACGATACCGGTTGGGAGGTATTCCAGCAGGCAATCAACGCGGCCCGCAGTTCGACCACCATGACTGCGCCGGCCGTGGATGACGGGCGTGTGGCCTTGTCGCCCGGGCTGGTCAACTCCGGTCCGGCCTTTGATGCGAACTTCCGCCAGGGCCAGCCTTACACCCTGTCGTTCACCAGCAGCACCCAGTATGTGATCACTGATGCGCTGGGCAATGACGTGACGGCTGAATCGACGCAGTCTGGCAAGTTCGACCCGAATGCCAAGGGCGGTTCCGATATCAACTTCCGTGGCGTGACGTTCAAGCTGGATATCACCTTCCAGCCGGGCGACAACCCTGCTGACTCCGCCAGTGCCGACGCGGTGATCGCCGGTCACAGCTTCCAGCTGACGGCCAAGCCCGACAGCTTCGTCAGCAACCGTGCCCCGAGCAACACCTCGACGGCGATCATCAGCCAGACGGCGGTGACCAACGCCGCCGACTACCAGAGCTTTTTCCCGGAAGGCGGGGCGGTACTGAAGTTCACCGGTCCCGGTACTTTCGAGCTCTACGCCCGTCCATTGACCAGCGGCAGCACGCCGGTAACCACCGGGGCCGTGGTGGCTGGCGTGGCGACAGCGGCGGGTGTCAGCTTTACCCTCGGTGGCACGCCCCCGACTCCGGCGGCAGGTGATCAGTTCGACATCGCGGTCAATACCCACCAGACCCAGAACGTACTCGACACCATCAGCCAACTGCGTGCGGCGCTCGACACACCGACCCAAGGTAATCCCGCTGCGCAGCGTTTTCTGGAAGACACGGTCGCTTCGTCCATTGCCAACCTGAACAACTCCAAGAACCAGGTCGACCTGGCGCGTGGTGCGATCGGTGCCCGGGGCAATGTGATGGACATGCAGCGCGACCAGAATACGAGTACCGGCTTGATCAACGAATCGACATCGAGTGGTATCAGGGATATCGACCCGGCGGAAGTGCTGACGCGCCTGACACTGCAGCAGACCATGCTGCAGGCCGCGCAACTGGCGTTCGCCAAGGTTTCCCAGTTGAGCCTGTTCAACAAGCTTTGAGTCGGTCTTGACCGCTCGCGGCCAGTCCCTGTCATAGGGGGCTGGCTTTTTTTTGCCTTTTTTTTGAATGAAGTGAAGCAGGGAGGGGCGCGATCCTGGCCACAAAATCAAATAAAGCACCGATCTCTGAGTGACCCGTCAGTCAAAACGCGCATCTTCACTGTATCCTGTCTGCGGGCGGTGAAGGTGGGAGGGTTGTTCAAGGTGATACCTTGAGTCCCGACGTTGCTTCTTCTGGGGGCCTGGCCCCGACTGTAGACGCCCTCGATTCAGCGAGCGGCGATGTTCAGCTGTTTATTATTGGGAAGCCATAATGATTGGCATAAAAAATATAGCGAGTTACGTGCCGACAGCCGGGGTTGATAACTACGCCCAGGGTGCAAAGTTCGACAAGGACGAAACCTTCATCCTTGGCAAGATCGGTTCGGCGTTTTTGCCGCGCATGGATGCCGATCAGGAAACTTCCGATCTGTGTGTCGAAGCAGCCAATGCGCTGTTCGCCGCCAGTCCCGAACTCAAGCGTGAAGCCATCGACTGCTTGATCGTCGTCACCCAGAACGGTGATGAAGAAGGTTTGCCGCACACCGCCGCAATCGTTCAGGACAAGCTGGGTCTGCCGACCCATGTCGCCGCTTTCGATATTTCCCTGGGCTGTTCCGGTTATGTCTACGGCATCTACGCGATCAAAGGCTTCATGGAAGCGGCGGGGCTGAAAAACGGCCTGCTGATCACCGCCGATCCTTATTCGAAGATCGTCGACCCGGAAGATCGCAACACCACCATGCTGTTCGGCGATGCCGCCACCGCGACCTGGATGGGCGAAGACCCGATCTGGCAGCTGGGCAAATCGAAATTCGGCACCGACGGTTCCGGTGCGCCACACCTGAAAGTCACCGACGGTGTGTTCTTCATGAACGGCCGCCAGGTGTTCAACTTTGCCTTGCTGAAAGTCCCGGCGCATTTGCATGAACTGCTGGACGAATCGCACTTGCAGGCCAGCGATATTGACGCCTTCTGCATTCACCAGGGCAGCGCGGCCATTGTCGATGCCGTGGCGCGCCGCTTCGAAGAAGGTGAGCCGGAGAAGTTCGTCAAGGACATGCTCGAAACCGGTAACACGGTCTCGTCGAGTATCCCGCTGCTGTTGCAGAACCATGTGTTCGATTCGAAGTGGACGCGTGTGGCCATCAGTGGCTTCGGTGTAGGCCTGTCGTGGGGCTCGGCGATTCTTTATCGCGGCTGATCGAATCCTTGCAATAAAAAACGCCCGGAAACCTAAGCTTCCGGGCGTTTTGCGTTTTCTGGCGCCGATTTTCTGGCTCCAAGGCCTTGAAAATAAAGGGCTGGCACCCTGCCACTAAAAAATTCAAAAAAAGCCCTCAAGCAAACCAGTGCCACGACGATAACTATTACGTAGGTTCTCTAGGCCAAACCCGACGGATGTCAGGGCCGGAAGCCGAAGTATCCATCCAACGAGGATTTCGTCATGGCTTTAACAGTAAACACTAACATTGCATCGCTGACCGTTCAGAAGAACCTGACCCGCTCGTCCGACGCCCTGCAAACTTCGATGCAACGTCTGTCTTCCGGCCTGCGTATCAACAGCGCTAAAGACGATGCGGCCGGCCTGCAAATTTCCAACCGTCTGACCAGCCAGATCAACGGCCTGGGCACTGCCATCAAGAACGCCGGTGACGGTATCTCCATCGCGCAAACTGCTGAAGGCGCGATGCAAGAATCCACCAACATCCTGCAGAAAATGCGTACCCTGGCTCTGGCTTCCGCGAACGGCTCGCCAAGCGCCGAAGACCGTAAGTCGAACAACGCTGAATACGCTGCTCTGACCTCCGAGCTGACCCGTATCGCTACCACCACTACTTTCGGTGGTCGTAACCTGCTGGACGGTTCTTTCGGTACCACCGCTTTCCAGGTGGGCGCCAATGCCAACCAAACCATCAACATGACTCTGGGCGACGTATCGGCTAACAACATCGGTTCCCAGCAGCTGAAATCCGTGGCCATCGCGCCAAGTGCTGCCGGTGTTGCCGGCGGTGCAATCGCTATCACCGGTGGCGGCCAAACCGCTAACATCGTTGTTGCTGCCGGTCAGTCTGCCAAGGCTACCGCTGCTCAGATGAACGGCGCTATTGGTGGTCTGTCGGCTACTGCCAGCACTGAAGTGAAATTCGGCGTCAACACCGCAGCCATCACTGGCGCTCTGCCAGGTACCGCCAACTTCTCCATTCAGGTAGGTACGGGGGCTGCGGTCAACCTGGTTGGTGTAACCGACACTGCTGGTCTGGCAGATCAACTGAAGTCCAACGCTGCCAAACTGGGCATCAGCGTTAACTTCAACGCCACTACCAACAACCTGGAAATCAAATCCGACACCGGTGAGAACATCATCTTCGCCGGCGCTGACGCCAGTGCTCAGGCTGGTATCACTGTTGCTGCAAAAAATGGTGCTGGTGCATTCGGTGCCGGTGTTGCCGCTACCGCCGCTGCTCTGCAAGTGACGGGTGCTGTTTCCCTGAACTCCACCAACAGCTACTCGCTGAACGGTGCTGGTGCTACCGGTCTGTTCGTGGCTGCCGGTACTACCGTCAGCTCGGCCAAAACCGTCGTCAGCAACACTGACGTGACCACTGCTACCAACGCGCAAAACGCTGTTGACGTGATCACCCAGGCCATTGCCAACATCGACTCCCAGCGTGCTGACCTCGGTGCGGTACAAAACCGTTTCGACAGCACCGTGTCGAACCTGCGCAGCATCTCGGACAACTCCACTGCTGCTCGTGGCGTGATCCAGGACGTTGACTTCGCGGCCGAAACTGCTCAGCTGACCAAGCAACAAACCCTGCAACAGGCTTCCACCGCGATCCTGTCCCAGGCTAACCAGCTGCCATCGGCTGTACTGAAGCTGCTGGGTTAATCCTGCGCTTTGATGACTGACGGAAGGGCGCGTTTACGCGCCCTTTTGTTTTTTTCATGATGAGGAGATCAGGCATGGACATGAGCGTCAAGTTGAACCAGTCCTATCCCGCCGTTGCCCCTCAGGGTGCAACGCCGAATGTCACTGACAAGCAGGAGCAGTCCAGGGCTGAAGTCGTTTCGGTCTCGAAGTCCGAGCCCAAGCGCGACGACCTGGAAAAGGCTGTCACCGATATTCAGGAATTTGTCCAGGCGGCACAGCGCAATCTGGATTTTTCCATTGATGATTCCACCGGCCGGGTCGTGGTCAAGGTCATTGCCACCGATACCGGTGACGTGATCCGCCAGATCCCTTCGGAAACCGCATTGAAACTGGCGCAAAGCCTGTCGAACGCCAGTAGTTTGTTGTTTGACGACAAAGTCTGAACTGGCATGAATTTTGTTGCTGTCACCGATTAAGACGTACTTAGTCAAGAAGTCGGCAGCCACTGGATAAGGAGAGAGATGATGGCGGGTACAACGGTTAGCGGTATTGGTTCGAACATCGATACCCAGTCGATCGTGAAGTCTTTGGTCGATTCCGAAAGGGCGCCGAAACAGACACAGATCAACAACCAAACGCTGAAAGCAACCACCTCGCTGTCGTCTATCGGCAAAATCCAGGCGGCGCTGGATGCCTTCCGTGGTGCGCTGGATAACATGAAAACCGCCTCCAGTTTCAGTGGCCTGAGCGGTTCGTCCTCTGACGAAAAAGTCGCCACCGTGACCACTGGTACCGGCGCGGCTGCAGGCAGTTTTTCGTTGCTGGTCACTCAGTTGGCAACCGCATCGAAAATCTCGACCAAGGTCTTTGCCGGCGGCGCTTCTTCGGTGGTCAACGCGGGTTCCGTACCCAGCACGCTGACTATCAAGCAGGGCTCCGACACCTTTGACGTCAGCGTTCCTGCCGGTGCGACCTTGCAGCAGGTCCGGGACTCGATTAACTCTCAGTATGCCAACAAGGGGCTGAGTGCCAACATCCTGACCGACGCCAATGGTTCCCGGATGGTGCTGACCTCGACTACCACCGGCGTCGGGACCGACCTGACCCTGTCGGGTAGCTCCGGTCTGGAAACCGGCACCTCGGTTCTCGCTCCTCCGCAGAATGCCAAGTACACGCTCGATGGTGTGGTGATGGAATCCAAGTCCAACACCATTGCTGATGCGGTCAGCGGCATTACCGTCAAGCTGACAGGGGTTTCTCCTGTGCCGTCCGGTGGTGGCGCGGCAACGCCAGCAACCATCACCGTTTCTGCGAACAGTTCGACACTGAAATCGTCGGTAAAGGGCTTTGTCGATACGTATAACGCCCTGATCAAGGCGGCCAACGCCGAGACTCAGGTGACCACCAATGCCGATGGTTCGGTGACGTCGGGCGCCCTCACGGGGGATGCCTCGCTGCGTTCCCTGCTGTCGGCGGTGCGCACCGAGCTGAACGCGATGGGTGGTAGCGGTCAGATGAAGTCTCTCGCACAGTTCGGCGTCAAGACCGACCAGAAGACCGGGTTGCTGTCGATCGACGACAAGTTGTTCGACGCCGCAGCGCAGACCAATGCCTCCGACATCAACGGCATTTTCAGCGGTGATACCGGTTTGTTGGCGCGCATGAAAAAGGCCACTGACAGCTTTGCCCTGAGCAAGACCGGCGTGTTTGCTGCGCGCTCGGCCAGCCTGACCGATAGCCTGAACGACCTGAAGAAACAGCAGGATTCCCTGGATGCGCGGATGGTCAGCCTGCAAGCGAGCCTGACGGCCAAGTACACCGCCATGGACTCCCTGGTGGCCAAGCTGCGGGCGCAGAGCGACAGCATCATGACCACGCTCAATGCGCTGAACAATCCGAAGTCTGACTGATCCGGATCAGGCATAAAAAAACCCAGGCAGTCTGTCATGACAGCGCCTGGGTTTTTTCATGGGTAGCGGGGCTGCGTTAAAGTTATGTGTCGACCAGTCGACATAAAGATCAGAGCACTCCTAATTCCAGCTGTTGTCTGTCACGAGGTAGAAACATGAACCCCATGAGAGCCCTTCGCCAATATCAGAAGGTCAATTCCCATGCCCAGATCTCTGAAGCCAACCCCCATCGCCTGGTGCAACTGCTGATGGAGGGTGGGTTGGATCGCATGGCTCAGGCCAAGGGCGCCATGGAGCGGGGCGACACCGCTCTCAAGGGGTTGATGATGGGCAAGGCCGTGGACATCATCATCGGTCTGCGCGACGGTTTGAACCCGGAAAAGACCGACGATCCGGCTTCGCTGCAGCAGCTCGACAATTTGTACGCCTATATGATGACGCGTCTGATGGAAGCCAATCGCGATAATAAGGTCGAAATCATCGACGAAGTATCGGGTCTGCTCGAGACCCTGAAAAGCGGTTGGGATGCAATAGCCAGCCCACAGGCCTGATGGCCGAGGATGACATCATGAGTCAAGCACTGCGGCGAATTGAAGAAACCCGTGAAGCCCTGGTCGATGCCCTGGCGGCACGTAACTGGGATGCCATCGGTGAACTGGATACGACCTGTCGCGAATGCGTCGACGAGGTGCTCAGTGAGGCACCGATCGATGAAGAAGCGCTGCGGACTAATCTGGAAGGGCTGCTGGCCGTCTATAAAGAGCTGTTGACCGCGACCATGGGCGAGCGTCAGGCGATAGTCGACGAGATGTCGCAGATCAACCAAGCGCAAAACGCGGCAAAGGTTTACCATCTGTTTGGTTAATTGACGCCAGTTAATCCAAACATAGTGCGCCATAAATTTGACTGTGCACGGTTTTTTGACTTAACTAGTGGCTGTTCCAGATTTCAGTCGTCTTCAGGCATGACCGTGCCTGCAAGCGTTTAGCTTGCCCCAGCATTTTGGGCATTGAGTTGACTAGGGAAGTTGCTATTGCATGTGGCGTGAAACCAAAATTCTGCTGATAGATGACGATAGCGTCCGCCGCCGCGACCTGGCGGTGATTTTAAATTTTCTTGGCGAAGAAAATTTACCCTGCGGTAGCCACGACTGGCAGCAGGCTGTCGGCTCTTTATCGTCTAGTCGAGAAGTAATCTGTGTCCTGATCGGGACGGTCAATGCTCCTGGTGCGCTTCTGGGCTTGCTAAAGACACTCTCGACATGGGATGAGTTCCTTCCGGTTTTGTTAATGGGCGATAATTCTTCCATTGACCTGCCGGAGGACCAGCGTCGCCGGGTGCTTTCCACGCTCGAAATGCCGCCCAGCTACAGCAAATTGCTCGATTCGCTGCACCGTGCCCAGGTCTACCGCGAAATGTACGACCAGGCCCGCGAGCGCGGTCGTCATCGCGAACCCAATCTTTTCCGCAGCCTCGTCGGCACCAGCCGAGCGATCCAGCACGTCCGCCAGATGATGCAGCAGGTCGCCGACACCGACGCCAGCGTGCTGATCCTCGGTGAGTCGGGGACCGGCAAGGAAGTGGTCGCGCGCAACCTGCATTACCATTCCAAGCGCCGTGAAGCGCCGTTCGTACCCGTGAACTGCGGGGCGATCCCGGCCGAGCTGCTGGAAAGCGAATTGTTCGGTCACGAGAAGGGTGCCTTTACCGGGGCGATCACCAGTCGCGCGGGGCGTTTCGAGCTGGCCAACGGCGGCACCCTGTTCCTCGATGAAATCGGTGACATGCCGCTGCCAATGCAGGTCAAGCTGCTGCGCGTGTTGCAGGAGCGCACCTTCGAGCGCGTGGGCAGCAACAAGACCCAGAGCGTCGATGTGCGCATCATTGCAGCGACCCACAAGAATCTCGAAAGCATGATCGAGATCGGCACCTTCCGCGAAGACCTGTACTACCGCCTGAACGTGTTCCCGATCGAGATGGCACCGCTGCGCGAGCGTGTCGAGGACATTCCGTTGCTGATGAACGAGCTGATTTCGCGCATGGAACACGAGAAGCGTGGCTCGATCCGCTTCAACTCTGCGGCCATCATGTCCCTGTGTCGTCACGGCTGGCCCGGTAACGTCCGCGAGCTGGCGAATCTGGTGGAGCGCATGGCGATCATGCATCCGTACGGGGTGATCGGCGTGGTCGAACTGCCGAAGAAATTCCGCTACGTCGACGACGAAGACGAGCAAATGGTCGATAGCCTGCGCAGCGATCTGGAAGAGCGCGTGGCCATCAATGGTCATACCCCGGACTTCAGCGCCAACGCGATGCTGCCGCCGGAAGGCCTGGACCTGAAGGACTACCTCGGTGGCCTGGAGCAGGGGTTGATCCAGCAGGCGCTGGATGATGCCAACGGCATCGTCGCGCGCGCTGCCGAACGGCTGCGCATCCGCCGTACCACGCTGGTGGAGAAGATGCGCAAGTACGGCATGAGTCGTCGTGATGGAGATGAACAGGCGGATGATTGACGCCTGTTTTTCAACTACCTCATTTATAAGCGGTTTTTTTTAGGCACGGGTATTGCTACACCCCTCGCAACGTTCCGTTTCACTGACGGTCAGCCAAGCGAGAGTGCACGATGCCCCAAGCCGCCCAGATGTCTCCTGCTCCAGATACCTCGGGGCAACCGTCGTCCGTAGAGCAGGCAAGCCGGCTTGGCCTCGAGCAGGCTTTCGCCCTGTTCAGTCAGATGTCCAGTCAATTGACCAGTTCCTACAGCATGCTTGAAGCCCGGGTTACCGAACTCAAGGGCGAGCTGGCGGTGGTAAGTGCACAGCGCATGCAGGAACTGGCGGAAAAAGAACGCCTGGCCAATCGTCTGCAAAACCTGCTCGACCTGTTGCCCGGTGGCGTCATCGTCATCGACGCCCAGGGCATTGTGCGCGAAGCCAATCCGGCGGCTTGCGAACTGCTGGGTCTGCCGCTCGAAGGCGAATTGTGGCGTCACGTCATTGCGCGCTGTTTTGCCCCTCGCGAAGACGACGGTCATGAAGTCTCCCTCAAGGACGGTCGACGCCTGTCGATCGCCACGCGCTCACTGGATGCCGAGCCCGGTCAGTTGGTGCTGCTCAACGACCTGACTGAAACCCGTCATCTGCAGGATCAATTGGCCCGTCACGAGCGTCTGTCGTCCCTCGGTCGCATGGTGGCGTCGCTGGCCCATCAGATTCGCACCCCGTTGTCGGCCGCGTTGCTCTATGCCAGTCATTTGACCGAGCAGCAATTGCCGGTCGAAACCCAGCAACGTTTTGCCGGTCGCCTCAAGGAGCGCTTGCATGAGCTGGAGCATCAGGTGCGCGACATGTTGGTATTCGCCCGCGGCGAATTGCCTTTGACCGACCGTGTAACCCCTAAACAGCTTTTGCAATCATTGCAGGCAGCAGCACTGACCCATGTGCAGGGCATGCCGGTCCGCTGGCAGTGCGACAGCCATGCCGGCGAGTTGCTGTGCAATCGCGACACCCTGGTCGGGGCGCTGCTCAATCTCATCGAAAACGCCATTCAAGCCAGCGCCGGTGACGTGCGCCTGAAGGTCCATCTGTATACCCGCGACAGCCAATTGCGCCTGTGCGTCAGCGACAGCGGCAGCGGTATCGACCGCGCCGTGCTGGCGCGCCTCGGCGAGCCGTTTTTCACCACCAAGGCTACCGGAACCGGCCTCGGCCTGACCGTGGTCAAGGCCGTGGCCCGTGCCCATCAGGGAGAATTGCAATTGCGCTCGCGCCTGGGGCGCGGCACCTGTGCGCAGGTGATTCTGCCGCTTTTTTCTACTGAAAAACTCAGCGTTCAGGGAGCGGAGTGAAGGTCATGGGTATCAAGGTTCTGCTGGTCGAGGATGACCGTGCATTACGCGAAGCGCTGGCCGATACGCTGTTGCTCGCCGGCCATGCTTACAAGGCCGTGGGGTCGGCTGAAGAGGCCTTGGCCGCCGTCGACGTCGAGGCGTTCAACCTGGTGGTCAGCGACGTCAACATGCCGGGCATGGATGGTCATCAACTGCTTGGCTTGCTGCGCACGCGTCAGCCCCAACTGCCGGTGTTGCTGATGACCGCTCACGGTGCCGTAGAGCGGGCGGTGGATGCGATGCGTCAGGGCGCGGCGGATTATCTGGTCAAGCCGTTCGAGCCCAAGGCCTTGCTCGATCTGGTCGCGCGACATGCCCTGGGCAGTCTCGGTACCACCGACAGCGAAGGGCCGGTCGCCTTCGAGCCGGCCAGTGCGCAACTGCTGGAGCTGGCCGCGCGCGTGGCGCGCAGCGATTCCACGGTGTTGATCTCCGGCGAATCCGGGACGGGCAAGGAGGTGCTGGCGCGCTATATTCACCAGCACTCCCATCGTGCCGGCCAGCCGTTCATTGCGATCAACTGTGCGGCGATCCCGGACAACATGCTGGAAGCCACGCTGTTTGGTCACGAGAAAGGCTCGTTCACCGGTGCCATTGCAGCGCAAGCGGGCAAGTTCGA
The DNA here is from genome assembly GCF_005502415.1 of Pseudomonas sp. G(2018). Taxonomy (NCBI): domain Bacteria; kingdom Pseudomonadati; phylum Pseudomonadota; class Gammaproteobacteria; order Pseudomonadales; family Pseudomonadaceae; genus Pseudomonas; species Pseudomonas sp. G(2018). The sequence continues at coordinate 101,664 of NZ_SCOO01000008.1, forward strand.
GCAAGCCGATGGCGGAACCATCCTGCTCGACGAAATTTCCGAAATGCCCCTGGGCCTGCAAGCCAAATTGCTGCGCGTGTTGCAAGAACGCGAGGTCGAGCGGGTTGGCGCGCGCAAGCCGATCACCTTGGATATTCGCGTGGTTGCAACCACCAACCGTGACCTGGTCGCAGAAGTGGTGGCGGGGCGCTTCCGTGAAGACCTTTACTATCGCCTGTCCGTATTTCCGCTGGCGTGGCGTCCGCTGCGCGAGCGTACCGCCGACATCCTGCCGCTGGCCGAGCGCCTGCTGGCCAAGCACGTCAATAAAATGAAGCATGCCGCGGCGCGATTGTCGCCAGAAGCGCAGGCGTGCCTGATCGATTACCCGTGGCCGGGGAATGTGCGCGAACTGGATAACGCGATTCAGCGCGCATTGATCCTGCAACAGGGTGGTTTGATCCAGCCCCGGGACTTCTGCCTGACCGGACCGGTCGCCTGCGCGCCTCTGCCGGTTTCGATGCCGGCGACCACGCCTGTACGCGCCGTGGAGGTCGAGTCTGAATCTGCCGGGGCACTGGGCGACGACCTGCGCCGCCGCGAGTTCCAGATGATCATCGATACCTTGCGCACGGAGCGTGGCCGGCGCAAGGAAGCGGCGGAAAAGCTTGGCATCAGCCCGCGTACCTTGCGCTACAAGCTGGCGCAAATGCGTGATGCGGGGATGGATGTGGAAGCCTATCTGTTCGCCACTTGAGAGATAGCGCAAACGTTTGATTAGCTTTTCTGAAAGGTGCCTGCGAGCTGGCACCCTTGTTGCTAACACCTCACTACCCGCCGAGTGAGTGTCAAAAAATTGCGGGTCGCCAACGACGCGTCAAAGAGAGAAACCATGAGCCAAGGTATTGAATTCAATCGGTTGATGCTGGATATGCGCGCCATGCAAATGGACGCCATGTCTGCGCCGAAATCGACTGCCGCCGCCCCTGAACTGAATGGCAGCAGCTTTTCCGACATGCTCGGTCAGGCCGTCAATAAAGTGAATGACACCCAGCAGGCGTCCAGTCAGTTGGCCAATGCCTTCGAGATCGGCAAGAGCGGCGTCGACCTGACGGACGTGATGATTTCTTCGCAGAAGGCCAGCGTGTCGTTTCAGGCGTTGACCCAAGTGCGTAACAAGCTGGTTCAGGCTTACCAAGACATCATGCAGATGCCGGTTTAAGGACGAGATTGAGTCATGGCAGAAGCAGTCGCCGATAATGTTCCGGCCAAGGCCACACCCATAGACGGCAAGCCGCCGCTGTTCGGGTTGTCCTTCCTGGAAAACCTCTCCGAGATGACCATGTTGCGTCAGGTGGGCCTGTTGGTCGGCCTGGCTGCGAGCGTGGCGATTGGTTTTGCCGTGGTGTTGTGGTCCCAGCAGCCGGACTATCGTCCGCTGTACGGCAGCCTTGCCGGTATGGACGCCAAGCAGGTCATGGATACTCTGGGCGCCGCCGATATTCCCTATACCGTTGAACCGAACTCCGGTGCCTTGCTGGTCAAGGCCGAAGACCTGTCCCGTGCGCGCCTGAAACTGGCCGGCGCTGGTGTCACTCCCAGCGACGGCAACATCGGTTTCGAAATTCTCGACAAGGATCAGGGCCTGGGTACCAGCCAGTTCATGGAAGCCACCCGCTACCGTCGTGGCCTCGAAGGCGAACTGGCCCGCACCATCTCCAGCCTGAACAACGTCAAGGGTGCCCGCGTGCACCTGGCGATTCCGAAGAGTTCGGTGTTCGTGCGCGATGAGCGCAAGCCGAGTGCGTCGGTTCTGGTTGAACTCTATTCCGGTCGCTCGCTGGAGCCGGGCCAGGTCGTGGCCATCGTCAATCTGGTGGCGACCAGTGTTCCCGAACTCAGCAAATCGCAGATCACCGTGGTCGACCAGAAGGGCAACCTGCTCTCGGATCAGGCGGAAAACTCCGAACTGACCATGGCCGGCAAGCAATTCGACTACAGCCGTCGCATGGAAAGCATGCTCACCCAGCGTGTGCACAACATCCTGCAACCGGTGCTGGGCAACGATCGCTACAAGGCTGAAGTGTCCGCCGATGTGGACTTCAGTGCCGTCGAGTCGACTTCCGAGCAGTTCAACCCGGACCAACCGGCGTTGCGCAGCGAGCAGTCGGTCAACGAACAACGTACCGCCAGCAATGGTCCGCAAGGTGTGCCGGGTGCCTTGAGCAACCAGCCACCGTCGCCGGCTTCCGCGCCGCAAACCACCGGCGGCAGTACTGCGGCGGCGGGCATGGTGCAGCCAGGCCAACCGCTGATCGATGCCAACGGCCAGCAAATCATGGACCCGGCCACCGGTCAGCCGATGTTGGCGCCGTACCCGGCGGACAAGCGCCAACAATCGACCAAGAACTTCGAGCTTGACCGTTCCATCAGTCACACCAAGCAGCAGCAAGGCCGATTGAATCGCCTGTCGGTGTCGGTGGTGGTGGATGATCAGGTCAAGGTCAACCCGGCCAATGGCGAAACAACCCGCGCGCCGTGGACTGCCGATGAATTGGCGCGCTTCACACGTTTGGTCCAGGACGCGGTTGGTTTCGACGCCAGCCGTGGCGACAGTGTCAGCGTGATCAACATGCCGTTCTCCGCCGATCGCGGGGAAGTGATTGCCGACATTCCGTTCTACTCCCAGCCGTGGTTCTGGGACATCGTCAAGCAAGTACTGGGTGTCTTGTTCATTCTGGTGCTGGTGTTCGGCGTGCTGCGTCCGGTACTCAACAACATCACCGGTGGCGGCAAGGACAAGCAGCTGGCCGGCATTGGCAGCGACGTCGAGTTGGGTGGCATGGGTGGCCTGGACGGCGAACTGGCCAACGACCGCGTCAGCCTCGGCGGCCCGACCAGCATCCTGCTGCCGAGCCCGAGCGAAGGCTATGACGCACAGTTGAACGCCATCAAGAGTCTGGTGGCAGAAGACCCGGGTCGTGTGGCTCAGGTCGTGAAAGAGTGGATTAACGCAGATGAGTGATAACCGAGCCGTTGCCGCCAAACTGACCAAGGTCGACAAAGCCGCGATCCTGCTGCTGTCCCTGGGCTCTACTGACGCTGCCCAGGTGCTGCGCCACATGGGACCCAAGGAGGTCCAGCGTGTGGGCGTGGCCATGGCCCAGATGGGTAACGTGCACCGCGAGCAGGTCGAGCAGGTGATGAGCGAGTTCGTCGACATCGTCGGCGACCAGACCAGCCTGGGCGTCGGCTCCGACGACTACGTGCGCAAAATGCTCACCCAGGCCCTGGGCGAAGACAAGGCCAACGGCCTGATCGACCGTATCCTGCTGGGTGGCAACACCAGTGGCCTCGACAGCTTGAAGTGGATGGAACCGCGCGCGGTCGCTGACGTGATCCGTTACGAGCACCCGCAGATCCAGGCGATCGTGGTGGCGTATCTCGATCCGGACCAGGCCGGTGAAGTACTCGGCAACTTCGACCACAAGGTTCGGCTGGACATCATTCTGCGGGTCTCTTCGCTGAACACCGTGCAGCCGGCGGCGCTGAAAGAACTCAACCAGATTCTCGAGAAGCAGTTCTCCGGCAACTCGAATGCTTCGCGCACCACCCTGGGTGGCATCAAGCGCGCGGCCGACATCATGAACTTCCTCGACAGCTCGATCGAAGGTCAGCTCATGGACTCGATCCGCGAAGTCGACGAAGACCTGTCCGGTCAGATCGAAGACCTCATGTTCGTGTTCAACAACCTGGCCGATGTCGACGACCGCGGTATCCAGGCGCTGCTCCGCGAGGTGTCCTCCGACGTGCTGGTGCTGGCCCTCAAGGGCTCGGACGAAAACGTCAAAGAGAAGATCTTCAAGAACATGTCCAAGCGTGCCGCCGAACTGTTGCGCGACGACCTCGAAGCCAAGGGCCCGGTACGCGTCAGCGACGTGGAAACCGCGCAGAAGGAAATCCTCACCATCGCCCGCCGTATGGCCGAAGCCGGAGAAATCGTTCTCGGCGGCAAGGGCGGCGAGGAAATGATCTAACACCATGGCTAAGCATGACGATTCACCCACTGACCTGATCCGGGCCAGGGATGTCAGTGGTTTCGATACCTGGGCGCTGCCCAGCTTCGACCCGCCGGAACCCGAGCCTGAGCCGGAGCCGGAACCCGAGCCGCCGGAAATGGAAGAAGTGCCGCTGGAGGAAGTTCAGCCACTGACCCTTGAAGAACTCGAAAGCATTCGCCAGGAAGCCTACAACGAAGGCTTCGCGGTAGGGGAGCGAGAAGGTTTCCACAGCACCACGCTCAAGGTTCGTCAGGAGGCGGAGGCGGCGCTGGCGCCCAAGATCGCGGGGCTGGAGCAACTGATGACGCACCTGTTCGAGCCTATCGCCGAACAGGACACTCTGATCGAAAAATCCCTGGTCGACCTCGTGCAGCACATCACCAAACAGGTGATTCAGCGCGAACTGGCCATCGACTCGACGCAAATCGAACACGTCATGCGCGAAGCGCTCAAGCTGCTGCCACTGGGCGTGGGCAATGTGCGGCTGTACATCAATCCGCAGGATTTCGAACAGGTCAAAGCCCTGCGCGAGCGCCACGAAGAAACCTGGCGCATCGTCGAGGACGAGTCGCTGCTGCCGGGCGGTTGCCGGGTCGAGACTGAACACAGTCGTATCGACGCCACGGTCGAAACCCGTGTGGTGCAGGTCATGGACAAACTGTTCGATCAGCTCCATGAGCAGGCATTGCATCCGGCTGCACCGGACGTGACCCTTGAGCTGCCGATCGAAGGCAAGCCTGCGCCGGACATTCCCGATGCGCCTTGAACGCACCAGTTTCGCCAAGCGCCTGGGCAGTTATGCCGAGGCCACGCAACTGGCCGGCGCACCGATCCTTGAAGGCCGCCTGCTGCGCATGGTCGGCCTGACCCTCGAAGCCGAAGGCTTGCGTGCGGCTATGGGCAGTCGCTGCATGGTCATCAACGACGACAGCTATCACCCGGTGCAGGTGGAAGCCGAAGTCATGGGCTTCTCCGGCAGCAAGGTCTTTCTGATGCCGGTCGGTAGCGTCGCCGGTATTGCGCCCGGCGCCCGGGTCGTACCGCTGTCGGACAGCGGCCGCTTGCCGATGGGCATGAGCATGCTTGGCCGTGTACTCGATGGCGCCGGCCGTGCGTTGGACGGCAAGGGCGGGATGAAGGCCGAAGACTGGGTGCCGATGGACGGCCCGACCATCAATCCGCTCAAGCGTGAACCGATCAGCGAACCGCTGGATGTGGGCATTCGCTGCATCAACGGTATGTTGACGGTCGGTCGCGGTCAGCGGCTCGGGCTGTTTGCCGGTACCGGTGTCGGTAAGTCCGTGCTGCTGGGCATGATGACCCGCTTCACCGAGGCCGACATTATTGTCGTCGGGCTGATCGGCGAGCGGGGTCGTGAAGTTAAAGAATTCATTGAACACATTCTCGGTGAAGAGGGCCTCAAGCGCTCGGTGGTGGTGGCGTCCCCGGCGGACGATGCACCGCTGATGCGTCTGCGTGCGGCCATGTATTGCACGCGAATCGCCGAGTATTTCCGCGACAAGGGCAAGAACGTCCTGTTGCTGATGGACTCGCTGACCCGTTTCGCCCAGGCCCAGCGGGAAATCGCCCTGGCCATCGGCGAGCCGCCGGCCACCAAGGGCTATCCGCCGTCGGTGTTCGCCAAACTGCCGAAACTGGTGGAGCGGGCCGGTAATGCCGAGAAGGGCGGCGGTTCGATCACAGCGTTCTACACCGTACTGTCCGAAGGCGATGACCAGCAAGACCCGATTGCCGACTCGGCGCGAGGCGTACTCGACGGGCACATCGTGCTGTCGCGGCGATTGGCTGAGGAAGGCCATTACCCGGCCATCGACATCGAGGCGTCCATCAGCCGGGTCATGCCGGCGGTGGTGTCGCCGGAACACATGACCCGAGCGCAGTATTTCAAGCAACTGTGGTCGCGCTATCAACAGAGTCGGGACCTGATCAGCGTTGGCGCTTATGTCGCTGGCGGGGATCGCGAAACCGATCTGGCGATTTCCCTGCAACCGCAATTGGTCAAATACCTGCGTCAGGGCCTCAATGACAGCATCAGCCTGGGTGAAAGCGAAGCGTACCTCGCGTCGATCTTCGCGCCCGCGGCGGGCGGTTAACCGGTCATGGCCCAGACTCGGGCGGGGCGCCTGGCCCCTGTGGTGGAAATGGCCGAAAAGGCCGAGAAAACCGCCGTCCAGCGCCTGGGGCACTTTCAGGGTCAGGTGCGCCTGGCGGAAAGCAAACTCGCCGACCTCGAAGCCTTTCGTCTCGACTACCAGGAACAGTGGATCGTGCGCGGTAGCGGCGGCGTGTCCGGCCAATGGCTGCTGGGGTATCAGGGTTTTCTTGCACAACTGGGCACGGCCATCGATCAGCAGCGGCAAAGCCTGGCTTGGCACCAGAACAACCTGAACAAGGCACGGGACACCTGGCAACAGGCCTTCGCCCGGGTCGAGGGATTGCGTAAGCTGGTTCAGCGCTACATGGATGAGGCGCGGGCGCTGGAGGACAAGCGCGAGCAGAAACTGCTCGACGAATTGTCCCAGCGGTTGCCGCGCCAGGACCAGTATTGATTCAATTGGACCGCGTTATCGTTCTTCGCGGGCAAGCCACGCTCCCACAGGTTTGGTGTCGTTCAACAAGTCATGTACGACGCGAAATCTGTGGGAGCGGGCTTGCCCGCGATTGCGATCCGACAGACACCACAAATTTGCTGCCTTGCCCCAACCTCTACCAAATGCTAAACCTTGTACAAGCAGGTTTACCAATGACAAGGAAGCCATGACATGTCAGTCGTTACAGAAGTCTCTGCGGATGGGCAAAAGCTGACGATATCGGTCAGGGGACGATTCGATTTCGCCAAGCATCAGGAGTTTCGGGAGTCCTACGAGGACAAGGCGCTCGCCGAGGTCGTGATCGACCTCAAAGAGGCAACCTACCTCGACAGCTCCGCACTGGGCATGCTGCTCCTGTTGCGTGATCACGCCGGCGGCGACGACTCCGATATACGCGTGGTCAACAGCAGTTCCGACGTGAGGAAAATCCTCGCCATCTCCAATTTCGACAAACTGTTCGACATCAGTTGATCGCCGTGCAGCCTGCACTCGAATCGCTGACGATTTTGATCGCTGAAGACAGCGCGGCTGATCGCATGCTGTTGTCGAGTATCGTCCGTCGCCAGGGGCATCAAGTACTCACGGCTGCCAATGGCGCTGAAGCAGTCGAGGAGTTTCGCCAGCAACGGCCGCAACTGGTGTTGATGGATGCGATGATGCCGGTGATGGATGGTTTCGAGGCGGCCCAACAGATCAAGGAGTTGGCCGGGGAAACCCTGGTGCCGATCATCTTCCTTACCTCGCTGTCCGAGAGCGAAGCCTTGGCCCGCTGCCTGGAGGTCGGAGGTGACGATTTTCTGGCGAAGCCGTACAACCAGGTGATTCTCGCCGCCAAAATCAAGGCGATGGACCGTCTACGACGGTTGCAGACGACGGTGCTGCAGCAGCGCGACCAGATCGCCCGGCACCATGACTACCTGCTCAACGAACAGCGGGTGGCCAAGGCCGTGTTCGACAAAGTGGCCCATTCCGGCTGTTTGAAAGCGCCCAACATCCGCTATCTGCAATCGCCCTACGCACTGTTCAACGGCGATTTGCTATTGGCTGCGTTCACCCCGGCCGGCGACATGCACGTGTTGCTGGGCGATTTTACCGGCCATGGCTTGCCGGCCGCAGTGGGAGCAATGCCCCTGGCCGAAGTCTTTTACGGCATGACCGCCAAGGGCTATGGCCTGGCGGAAACCCTGTGCGAAATGAATGCCAAGCTCAAGCGCATCCTGCCGGTGGACATGTTCTGTTGCGCAACGATGCTATGCCTGAGTTTTCAGCGGCGTTCGGTTGAGGTCTGGAACGGCGGCATGCCGGACGGCTACCTGCACAGTATTGCCACGGGGGAGCGCACGCTGCTGACGGCCCGGCACTTGCCGCTTGGCGTGCTGAGCCCGCAAACCTTCGACGACCGCACCGAAGTGTTTCCGATGGCCATTGGGGATCGGGTGTTTCTGTTGTCCGACGGGGTGATCGATACCTGTGATGCCAATGAGCAGTTGTTTGGTGTGCAGCGCTTGCAGCAGGTGTTTGCGGCCAATCGACAGCCCGATGCGTTGTTCGAGGACATCAACCAGGCGTTGAGGGATTTTCGCGGTGAGGCCCGGGACGATGTCAGCATGGTCGAAGTTAGCCTGCTGGACCCGGTGCAACTGAGTCCGCCTGCGCCGGTCTATTCCGACAGCGGTCAGTCCTGTCCGCTGGACTGGTCGGTGAGTTTCGAATATCGCGCCGCCACGCTCAAACGCTTCAACCCGCTGCCGTACCTGCTGCAATTGCTGCTTGAGGTGCACGGTCTGCGGACACAGAGCGGCGCGCTGTACAGTGTTCTGGCCGAGTTGTATTCCAATGCCCTGGAGCATGGGGTGCTGGGTCTGGATTCAAACCTCAAGAGCGATGTCGCCGGGTTTGCCCGTTACTACCAGCTGCGCAATTCGCGCCTGGATGAACTGCAGGACGGTTACGTGCGGGTCCATCTACAGGTCACGCCGCAAGGCGAGGGTGGGTGTCTGGTAATACGCGTCGAGGACAGCGGCAAGGGATTTGATGTCGAGCGAGTGATGGAACGTCCGGTCGATCCAGTCCGTTTGTCGGGACGTGGCGTCAATCTGATCCGTCAGTTGGGGCATAACGCCAGTTGGTCCGACGATGGTCGAAGTGCCCGCGTGGAGTTTTTCTGGGAGGCTCTGGCATAATCCGCGCATTCTTGATCAAGGAGTGAGCAAGTGACTGACAAACATCTGGACCCGGGCGTACTCAGTGCATTGCGGGAAGTCATGGAGGATGAGTTTTCGACGTTGGTCGAAACCTTCCTGGCGGACTGCGAAGAGCGGTTGCAGCAATTGACTGCGGCTGGCGATGCCACTCGCATTCTCGAGACCGCGCATAGCTTCAAGGGCAGCAGCAGCAACATGGGCGCGATTCGCCTGGCTGAGCTGTGTCATGACCTGGAGCAGCAGGCCAAAGAGCGTAACTTTTGCGCCATTGAAACACTGGTCGCTGAAATCGCCCGCGAATTCGCCTTGGTCCGGCCACTTTATGAAGAAGAGCGACAGCGTTCGCTCTCTGCCATCGCGACCGTTCGGCCGTATTGATTACGATCGGACAAAACTGGCTCGACCTTTGCAGCCAACTCTCCCAACTGTACCTACGATCCCAGTGCAGCGGAGACCGTTAAATGCCCGTTACCCCCAATTTGCTTCTTCAGGCCACCGCGCAGGCCAAGACTCAAGCCGCCTCCGCCAATTCCACGGCGCTGTCCGCTGAGCCCGGGGACAAGGCTTCCAGCTTCGCTCAGGTGTACGCCAAGCAGGCGCAGAGCAAACCTGTTGCAGTGGCTGAAGGTTCGGCCAAGCCGGTCCGTGACAAAGCTGCGGACAGCACCGGCAAGACGGATGTCACCGACGACAAATCTGCCGCCCCGGAACCGGTCGTTGCCGATAGCGGCAAAACCTTGCCCGCCGATAAACCGGCGCAGGTTGACGATAAGACGGCCGATGAATCGGCGGACACCACGCAGACGCCGGTTGCCGATGCTGCGCCTATCGATCCGACGCTCGACCCTGCGTTACTGCAAGTCGTGCAACCAGCGGTCACTGTGCCGGTTCCGGCAACACCGCCGGCGGTAGATGTCGCACTGCCGCAGGTCCAGGCTCCGGTTGCCGCGACTGTCACGGCGCCCGCGCCAGTGGCAGCGGCAGCGGTCGTCGCCATCACCGATACCGATACCGATTTCGATCCCGAAGCCGATCCGCTCGACGCACTGCCCGCCGTGCGTATGGCCATGGAGCAGAGCGGCCACGTTTCCGCATCCAGTCAGGCACAACCCAAGGCCGCACCGACACCTGCTCAGGCACAGGCCGATGGTGAGCAGACCTCGGCGCAGAACTTTGCCGCCGGCATGGCCAGCATGCTCGATGTGCAGGCCGGCAAGGACAGTACCAGCCAGGGTGGCGACAAGGCGTTCAGCGGTCTGATCGATGAGGGGCTCAAGGATCTCAAATCGGCCAGCAGCGATACCCGGGTCGACGATTTCGCCAACCGCCTGGCGGCATTGACGCAAGCGGCCACGCCGAAAACCGCCAATGCCTTGCCGGTGAACCAGCCGATTGCCATGCATCAGAGTGGCTGGACCGAGGAGGTGGTGAATCGGGTCATGTACCTGTCCAGCGCCAACCTCAAGGCGGCTGACATCCAGTTGCAACCGGCTGAACTGGGACGCCTCGACATTCGTGTGAACATGGTGCCGGACCAGCAGACCCAAGTGACGTTCATGAGCGCACACCCAAGCGTTCGCGAAGCGCTGGACGGCCAGGTTCATCGCCTGCGTGACATGTTCGCGCAACAGGGCATGGGCCAGGTCGACGTCAACGTCTCCGACCAGTCCCGGGGTTCGCAGCAAGGGCAGGAGCAGGCTCAGCAGAGTCAGGGCGGGCGAACCAGTGCCGGCGGTGGGCGCCTTGACTCAATGGATGACGAGCTGACCCCAAGCGTCGCCGAAGTCACCGCTCCGGTGACCAGCGTGATCGGCTCCAGCGCTGTCGACTACTACGCCTGATCAGCCAGACACCAAACCCTGTGGGAGCGAGCCTGCTCGCGAAGGCACCAGATCAGACACCTTTTCGGTAACTGACAGATTGCTTTCGCGAGCAGGTTCGCTCCCACAATGGTCGTGTGGTGCTCTTCGGATCGCTTCCGGTCCACCCATCTCCCTCCCGACACTTCTGGCATAACACTTGCTCTTGCCTATCCGTGCGACTGTGAAAACCCGAATAGTGACGGATTATTGGCATGGCGAAGAGCGACGCAGCAGTAAAAGACCCCGCAACCAAAGGCAAACTCAAGCTGATTATCGCGATCGTGCTGGCCCTGCTGCTGGCGATCGGTTTGTCCGTGTGGGCGACCTGGTACTTCATGCACAGCGCCCAGAGCAAGCCTGTCGCCGCGGCTGAAATCGCTCCGGTGGGCAAGCAGCCGGCGATTTTCGAGTCTATGGCACCAGCGTTTGTCGCCAACTACAACCAGAACGGCCGTCAGCGCTACATGCAGGTGAGCATCACCATGCTCGCGCGCAATCAGGTGGATCTGGACGCGCTCAAGGTTCACATGCCGGTGATCCGCAATAACCTGGTCATGCTGTTCTCCGGGCAGGACTTCGCCACGCTCGCGTCGCCGGTCGGCCAGGAAATGCTGCGTCAGAAAGCCACGGCCAGCGTCCAGGAAGTGGCGCAGAAAGAACTCGGCAAAGTGGTCGTCGAGCATTTGCTTTTCACTAATTTCGTACTGCAGTAGGAACACGACATGGCCGTGCAGGACCTGCTGTCCCAGGATGAAATCGACGCGCTGTTGCATGGCGTGGACGATGGTCTGGTACAGACCGATAACGCTGCCGAACCCGGCACCGTCAAAAGCTACGACCTGACCAGCCAGGATCGCATCGTCCGTGGACGCATGCCGACCCTGGAGATGATCAACGAACGTTTCGCCCGCTACACGCGCATCAGCATGTTCAACATGCTGCGCCGCTCGGCAGACGTGGCGGTCGGTGGCGTGCAGGTGATGAAGTTCGGCGAATACGTGCACTCGCTGTACGTGCCGACCAGTCTCAACCTGGTCAAGATCAAACCGCTGCGCGGCACCGCGCTGTTCATCCTCGACGCCAAGCTGGTGTTCAAGCTGGTGGACAACTTCTTCGGCGGCGACGGCCGTCACGCCAAGATCGAAGGGCGTGAATTCACCCCGACCGAACTGCGTGTGGTGCGCATGGTGCTGGAGCAGGCCTTCATTGACTTGAAGGAAGCCTGGCAGGCGATCATGGAAGTGAACTTCGAGTACATCAACTCGGAAGTGAACCCGGCCATGGCCAACATCGTCGGCCCGAGCGAAGCCATTGTGGTGTCGACCTTCCACATCGAACTCGATGGCGGTGGCGGTGACCTGCACGTGACCATGCCGTATTCGATGATCGAGCCGGTGCGCGAAATGCTCGACGCCGGCTTCCAGTCGGACCTCGACGATCAGGACGAACGCTGGGTCAATGCCTTGCGTCAGGACGTGCTGGATGTCGACGTGCCGATCGGTGCCACGGTGGCCCGTCGCCAGTTGAAGCTGCGTGACATCCTGCACATGCAGCCGGGGGACATCATCCCGGTGGAAATGCCGGAAGACATGATCATGCGCGCCAACGGCGTACCGGCCTTCAAGGTCAAGATGGGCTCGCACAAAGGCAACCTTGCGTTGCAGGTGATCGAGCCGATTGAGCGCCGCTGACCGGCGCTCCAACCCTATTTGAAATGACTGCTTCTGACTGAGCAGTTGCTCGCCGAGGACAATTTGATGGCTGACGATATGAATAACCAGGACGACCAGGCGCTGGCTGACGAGTGGGCTGCGGCCCTGGAAGAGTCCGGCGACGGCGGGCAGGCCGACATCGATGCACTGCTGGCCGCCGATGCTTCCGGTTCTTCTTCCAATCGCCTGGCGATGGAAGAATTCGGCAGCGTGCCGAGAAACAATGATCCGGTCACCCTCGATGGCCCGAACCTGGACGTCATCCTCGATATCCCGGTGTCGATCTCCATGGAAGTGGGCAGCACCGACATCAACATTCGCAACCTGTTGCAACTCAACCAGGGTTCGGTGATCGAGCTCGATCGCCTGGCCGGTGAGCCGCTGGACGTGCTGGTCAACGGCACGCTGATCGCCCATGGCGAAGTGGTGGTGGTCAACGAGAAGTTCGGCATCCGCCTGACCGACGTGATCAGCCCAAGCGAACGCATCAAGAAGCTGCGCTGAGTGAAAACGCTTCTTTGGAGCCTGTTGGCGTTGCCGCTCAGTGTGTTGGCGGTCGAGCCTGCTGCCACTGCCGCCGCTGCGCCGGTGGCCAGCAGCGGGGTGGCTGGGCAATTGACGCAGCTTGTGCTGGGTTTGTTGCTGGTGCTGGGGTTGATCTTCTTCCTCGCCTGGCTGCTGCGCCGGGTCCAGCAGGCAGGTCCCGCCGGCAAGGGGCAGGTGATCGAGCTGATCGGTTCCCGCGCCCTCGGTCCGCGTGACCGGCTGATGCTGGTGCAAGTCGGCAACGAGCAGATCCTGCTCGGCCTGAGCCCCGGCACGATCACTGCGCTGCATGTGCTCAAAGAGCCCATTGAAGTGCCGACCACCGCCGACAAAGCAACTCCGGAGTTTGCCCAGCATCTGTTGAAGATACTCGGCAAGGATCAGAAGGATAAGAAGTAATGGGTGCGTTACGCATCGTCTTGACGCTGGCCCTGCTGCTGGTCGCGCCGCTGGCGTTCGCCGCCGATCCGTTGTCGATCCCGGCCATCACCCTGGGCACCAATGCCGAGGGTGCCCAGGAATACTCGGTCAGTCTGCAAATCCTGCTGATCATGACCGCGCTGAGTTTCATCCCGGCGTTCGTCATGCTGATGACCAGTTTCACCCGGATCATCATCGTCTTTTCGATCCTGCGCCAGGCCCTGGGCCTGCAACAGACACCGTCGAACCAGATCCTCACGGGCATGGCGCTGTTCCTGACCCTGTTCATCATGGCGCCGGTGTTCGATCGGGTTAACCAGGACGCCTTGCAACCGTATCTCGCGGAAAAAATGACCGCCCAGGATGCGGTGGCCAAGGCCCAGGTGCCGATCAAGGACTTCATGCTCGCCCAGACCCGCACCAGTGATCTGGAGCTGTTCATGCGCCTGTCCAAGCGCACCGACATTGCTTCGCCGGATCAGGCGCCGTTAACCATTCTGGTACCGGCGTTCGTGACCTCGGAGTTGAAAACCGCGTTCCAGATCGGCTTCATGATCTTCATCCCGTTCCTGATCATCGACCTGGTCGTGGCCAGTGTGCTGATGGCCATGGGTATGATGATGCTGTCGCCGCTGATCATTTCCCTGCCGTTCAAAATCATGCTGTTCGTGCTGGTCGATGGCTGGGCGCTGATCATCGGCACCCTGGCCAGCAGTTTTGGCGGTGTCTCGCCATGACGCCTGAAGTCGCCGTCGACATCTTCCGCGAAGCCTTGTGGCTGACCACCCTGATGGTCGCGGTGCTGGTGATTCCGAGTCTGCTGGTCGGCCTGATCGTGGCGATGTTCCAGGCCGCGACCCAGATCAACGAACAGACCCTGAGCTTCCTCCCGCGCCTGCTGGTGATGCTGGTGACGCTGATCGTCGCCGGCCCGTGGCTGGTGCAAACCTTCATGGAGTACATCCTGCAGTTGTACGGCAGCATTCCGCAGGTCATCGGCTAAGCCATGTCGTCGCTACTGCAACTGACGGACACCCAGATCAGCACCTGGGTGGCGGCGTTCATGTTGCCGCTGTTCCGCATCGGCGCCTTGCTGATGGTCATGCCGGTGTTCGGCACCTCCCTGGTACCCAAGCGCATCCGCCTGTATTTCGCCCTGGCCATCACCCTGGTCATCGCCCCGAGCCTGCCGCCCATGCCCCCGGTCAATGCATTGGCCCTGAGCGGATGGATGCTGATTGGCGAGCAGATCCTCGTCGGCGCGATCCTCGGTTTCTCCCTGCAATTGTTCTTTCAGGCGTTCGTGGTGGCGGGGCAGATCGTCGCCATCCAGATGGGCATGGGCTTCGCCTCGATGGTCGACCCCACCAACGGCGTGTCGGTGGCCGTGATCGGGCAGTTCTTCACCATGCTGGTGACGCTGATGTTCCTGGCCATGAACGGTCATCTGGTGGTGTTTGAAGTACTCACCGAAAGCTTTACCACGCTGCCGGTGGGCAGCGGCTTGACGGTCAATCATTTCTGGGAACTGGCCGGCAAGCTCGGCTGGGTGCTTGGCGCGGCGCTGCTGTTGGTGCTGCCGGCGATCACCGCGCTGCTGGTGGTCAACATCGCCTTTGGCGTGATGACCCGGGCGGCGCCGCAACTGAACATTTTTTCCATCGGCTTCCCGCTGACCCTGGTGCTTGGGCTGTTTATCGTCTGGGTCGGGCTGGCGGACATTCTCAATCAGTATCAACCGCTGGCCACCGAGGCCTTGCAGTTTTTACGCGAACTGGCAAAGGCGCGCTGAGTCATGTCTGAGAGCGAGAGCGGTCAGGACAAAACAGAAGACCCCACGGAGAAAAAGAAAAAGGACGCCCGTGAGAAGGGCGAGATTGCCCGTTCCAAGGAACTCAACACCCTGGCGATCATGCTCGCCGGCGCCGGTGCTCTGCTGATCTTCGGTGGCGCGCTGGCCCAGGACATGATGGATCTGATGCGCCTGAATTTTTCCCTGTCGCGGGACGTGGTGCTGGATCAACGGGCGATGGGTACTTACCTGCTGCACTCCGGGCAGATTGCCTTGCTGGCGGTTCAGCCGGTGATGATCACCTTGTTGCTGGCCGCGCTGATCGGCCCGATTTCCCTCGGTGGCTGGCTGTTCTCTGCCGGCACCATGGCCCCCAAATTCAGCCGCATGAACCCCGGCGCTGGCCTCAAACGCATGTTCTCCGCCAAGGCCGTGGCCGAGTTGCTCAAGGCCCTGGCGAAGTTTTTCATCGTCCTGTTCGTGGCGCTGGTGGTGTTGTCGGCGGACATCGACGACCTGTTGCGCATCGCCCATGAACCGCTGGACCGCGCCATCACCCACAGTTTGCAAGTGGTCGGCTGGAGTACCCTGTGGATGGCGTGCGGGCTGATCATCATTGCCGCCGTTGACGTGCCGATCCAGCTTTGGGAAAGCATCAAGAAACTGAAAATGACCAAGCAGGAAGTGCGCGACGAGCACAAGGACCAGGAAGGCCGGCCAGAGGTCAAGCAACGGATCCGTCAGCTGCAACGGGAAATGTCCCAGCGACGAATGATGGCGGCCATCCCCGACGCCGACGTGGTCATCACCAACCCGACCCACTACGCCGTGGCCCTCAAGTACGACGCGGACAAGAGCGGCGCGCCGATGCTGATCGCCAAGGGCAGTGACTTCCTCGCGTTGAAAATTCGAGAAATTGCGGCGGCCAACGAAATTCTGCTGCTGGAATCGCCAGCACTGGCGCGGTCGATTTACTACTCCACGGAGTTGGAGCAGGAGATTCCGGGGGGCTTGTATCTCGCCGTTGCGCAGGTGCTGGCGTACGTCTATCAGATTCGCCAGTACAAGGCGGGCAAAGGCAAGCGGCCGGATCCGTTGAAGGATGATTTGCCGATTCCGCCGGATTTGCGGCGAGATTCTTGATGTCACCATTAATTCAAAGATAGAGCTTTTGTCCTGTGCGATAGTGCTTCGAACTGGTTGCGTTCTAATATCGTTGAATTCATAGACTTAAAAATACTCATTATTAAATTTTCTACGTTTGTCTGGAGAGGCGAAAATCAAAGTCAAGAATATCTCTTTCCTGTTTTAATTTTTCTATTTTAGGGTTGCGTATGCGATTTATTTGTTCTAAGTATTCTTTAGCAAGGTTCTTGTTGATTTGTGGGGTAACGAGAACAAAATGCGTGTCAGTTTGATTGGCTGCGGATATCAGAGCGCTTTCATTAAGTATTGGGCGTGAAGCGTCTCCGCTATTAATGTGGTTAAATAAATTTGTCTGATCGTCCAGGAAATTGTTCGTAGTTGATGGAGACGAGGCTTCCGTAGAACTTAAAATGGTATTGGTGGAGCTTTTAGGAAAATCTTTACGGAATTTGGCTTGTATGGGGTCTTTTTTCAGGATTTTTTTATCTAATTTTATTATTTTATCGTTGGTTTTCAGGGCGTCCTCGGGAGATAAGTTGGAGTATCTGTAAAGTTTGCCGTTACGCGTTACTTTTCCACTGATTCGAGTTGCCTCGATAAGAAGTTTTGAATATTTCCCGTTCGGATCACTCCTGTTTACCGGATCTCCCAAACAATAAGCATATGGATTTATCCCCCCTCTCCCAAATGGACTCAAGCGGTCCGGGCTGATAAAACGCATCAAAACCGGATTGAACATTCGATACCCATTACCCAAAAAATAGTACCCGGTCACCGGATCCGCTCGCTCGCCATTGAAACCGAGCAGGCTGAGTAATCCACTGGCAGCTGAGCGGTGGCCGTAGGGTGAATAGGCGATTGAGTGTCGTGGATGATTGGCCTTGAGCGTCTGCAACACCGAGCGTTGTCGATCGGTTGCCAATAGCGTGGTGTCGCGAGTATTGCCGTCGTCCTGCTGCTGAGCCAACAACTGGTCGAGGTGTTGGACAATGGAGGAGTGCGCCGCGGCGGTTATCACGGTCGTCAGTTGGCTTTCGCAGTAGAAACACTGCTGCTCTGGCGCGTTTGCCGACGCATTTGCGATCAGGCGGTCCAGGGCGTCGTAGTGATATCGGCTGAGCACGGTGACGGGCAGCGATGGCATGCGTGAGTGCTCCGAAGGTTCGAAGTGCTGGCGCTCAGTATCGGTGGGATTGCATGGGGAGGGTACTAGCAGAACTGATAGGTTCGGTCGCGGCACAATCTTCTGAATCACCCAATACCTGTGGCGAGGGAACAAGCTCCCTCGCCACATAGGGATTTGATTCGATTGCTTGGTTTGCCGCATAGGCAGTTCCGGCCTCTTCGCGAGCAGGCCAGAGTAGGCAATACAGATTTCCTCTGACAAACCCCTCTATTTCAACCCCTCGCAAAAGTTGGAAAGCTTCTTGCAGTAGCCCCGCTGCGCCCGCTTCAGGCGTCAAAAGTTTGCTTTAAAGGCACGGGGATTACCGGTGGATCGCTCTCAGTTACTCAGCAGTACACGCACGCACATGGCAGACCTCAGTCGAGGCAATCTGGGCGTGCCGTTGTTGCTGCTGGTCATGTTGGCGATGATGATGTTGCCGATGCCGCCGTTCCTGCTCGACGTGTTTTTCACCTTCAACATTGCCCTGTCGATTGTCGTATTGCTGGTCTGCGTCTACGCCTTGCGGCCGCTGGATTTCGCGGTGTTCCCCACCATCCTGCTGGTGGCGACGCTGTTGCGGCTGGCGCTGAACGTGGCCTCCACGCGGGTGGTGATGCTCCACGGCCAGGATGGTCACGCGGCCGCCGGTAAGGTGATCCAGGCCTTCGGCGAGGTGGTGATCGGCGGTAACTATGTGGTCGGTATCGTGGTGTTCGCGATTCTGATGATCATCAACTTCGTCGTGGTGACCAAGGGCGCCGGGCGGATTTCCGAGGTGAGCGCGCGTTTCACCCTCGATGCGATGCCCGGCAAGCAAATGGCGATCGACGCCGACCTCAATGCCGGCCTGATCGACCAGGCCCAGGCCAAGGCCCGTCGTTCGGAAGTGGCTCAGGAAGCCGAGTTCTACGGTTCCATGGACGGTGCCAGCAAGTTCGTGCGCGGTGATGCCATTGCCGGTTTGCTGATTCTGTTCATCAACCTGATCGGCGGCATGGCGGTCGGTATCTTCCAGCACAATATGACTTTCGCCGATGCTGGCAAGGTTTACGCACTGTTGACCATCGGTGACGGTTTGGTGGCGCAATTGCCATCACTGCTGTTGTCCACCGCGGCGGCGATCATGGTGACCCGTGCTTCCGGTTCGGAAGACATGGGCAAGCAGATCAATCGCCAGATGTTCGCCTCGCCCAAGGCCCTGGCCGTGTCGGCGGGTTTGATGGCAGTGATGGGCCTGGTGCCCGGTATGCCGCATTTTTCCTTCCTGAGCATGGCCGCCCTGGCGGCGGGTGGCGCGTACCTGTTCTGGCGCAAGCAGAACATCGTTAAGGTCCAGGCTCTGCAAGAGGTCAAGCGTCAACAGGAACTGCTGCCGTCGCCGGCCCGCGCCCAGGAAACCAAGGAGCTGGGCTGGGATGACGTGACGCCGATCGACATGATCGGCCTGGAAGTGGGCTATCGCCTGATTCCGCTGGTGGACCGCAATCAGGGTGGTCAATTGCTGGCGCGGATCAAGGGCGTGCGCAAGAAGCTGTCCCAGGACCTGGGTTTCCTGATGCCGACCGTGCACATCCGCGACAACCTCGACCTGGCGCCGAGTGCCTACCGCCTGACCCTGATGGGGGTGATCCTGGCAGAAGCGGAGATCTACCCGGACCGCGAACTGGCGATCAACCCCGGGCAGGTCTACGGCTCGCTCAACGGCATCACCGCCAAAGATCCGGCTTTCGGGCTGGAGGCGGTGTGGATCGAAATCAGCCAGCGTGCCCAAGCGCAATCGCTGGGCTACACCGTGGTCGATGCCAGTACCGTAGTGGCAACCCACTTGAACCAGATTCTGTACAAGCACTCCAGCGAGCTGATCGGTCACGAGGAAGTGCAGCAACTTATGCAATTGCTGGCGAAAAACTCGCCGAAACTGGCCGAAGAACTGGTGCCGGGCGTGCTGTCGCTGTCGCAATTGCTCAAGGTCCTGCAGGCTCTGCTGGCCGAGCAGGTGCCGGTGCGCGATATTCGCAGCATTGCCGAAGCCATCGCCAACAACGCTTCCAAGAGTCAAGATACTGCCGCATTGGTGGCCGCGGTGCGTGTCGGCGTTTCCCGCGCCATCGTCCAAAGCATTGTAGGCACTGACTCCGAGCTGCCAGTTATCACGCTGGAGCCAAGGTTGGAACAAATATTGCTCAATAGTCTGCAGAAGGCAGGACAAGGCTCGGAAGAGGGCGTTCTGCTGGAGCCAAGCATGGCTGAGAAGTTGCAACGCTCGTTGATCGATGCGGCGCAGCGCCAGGAGATGCAAGGTCAACCGGTGATTCTGCTGGTAGCCGGTCCGGTTCGCGCGATGCTCTCGCGGTTTGGCCGTCTGGCAGTCCCGGGTTTGCACGTTTTGGCTTACCAGGAAATCCCTGACAACAAGCAAGTGACCATCGTTGCGACAGTAGGGCCCAACGGCTGAGGTAGTGGGTTATGCAAGTTAAGCGTTTTTTCGCCGCCGATATGCGTCAGGCCATGAAACTGGTTCGTGATGAGCTGGGCGCCGATGCCGCCATCATTGGCAACCGCCGGATCGCTGGTGGTGTCGAGCTGACGGCTGCCCTGGATTACAAGCTGTCGGCGCTGGCGCCGCGTGTTCCGAACATGGAACTCGAAGACGAGCTGCGCAAGACGCAATCGCGGATCGTCACCGCCCAGGCCGAATTGAGCCTGCGCAGCGAGGGCGAGAGCGATAACGCCACCAATCGCCAGTTGTTCGCCGGCCTGCCGCTCACGGCCGCCGAGCCGCTGATCGAACCAACCTATGCCGAGCCCCGTCGCCCTGCGCCGGCACCTACTGCTGCGCCTGCGGTCGATCAGCGGGTGTTCGACTCGATGCGTTTCGAACTCAACGGCCTGCGTGAATTGCTCGAAGTACAACTCGGCTCTTTGGCGTGGAATCAGCTGCAAGGCAGCCGTCCGGACCAGGCCAACCTCTGGCGCCGCTTGCAACGCATCGGCCTGTCCGGCCCGTTGTCGCGGGATTTGCTGGCGCAGATCACTGATATCGAAGAGCCCCGCCAGGCCTGGCGCATGTTGCTGGCCCACTTGGCGCGGATGATTGCCACACCGGAAGTCGAACCGCTGGAAGAGGGTGGTGTGATTGCCATGGTCGGTCCTGCCGGCATGGGCAAGACCACTACCCTGGCCAAGCTGGCTGCCCGTTACGTACTCAAGTACGGCGCGCAAAACATCGCGCTTGTGAGTATGGACAGCTATCGTATTGGTGCCCAGGAGCAACTCAAGACCCTGGGCCGGATTCTCAACGTGTCGGTAACCCACGTCGATCCGGGCCAATCGCTGGTGCAGGCGCTGGATCCACTGCTGCGCAAACGCGTCGTGCTGATCGATACCGCCGGCCTGCAAGCCAGCGATCCGGCGCTGCGCATGCAGCTTGAAAGCCTGGCCGGGCGTGGCATCAAGTCAAAAAATTACCTGGTCCTGGCAACCACCAGCCAAAAGCAGGTTCTAACCGCCGCTTATCACAGTTACAAGCGCTGCGGGCTCGCTGGCTGCATCCTGACTAAACTGGATGAAACGGCGAGTCTGGGCGAGGTGTTGAGCCTTGCCATCAGCCATGAGTTGCCGGTGGCGTACCTGACCGATGGTCCGCGGATTCCGGATGATTTGCATCTGCCGCGTCGTCATCAACTGGTCAGTCGCGCCGTGAGCGTGCAAATGCAGGAAGAGCCCAGCGAAGAAGCCATGGCTGACATGTTCGCTGATATCTACCACAGCCCGACCAAGCAGGTAGGCTGAGGTGGCAATGAATCGTTTTTGTACCTACATCGATGGTCTGCCATGCATTGTTCCAGTTGCGAACGCGCAGCCAGTAATGTGGCCTCCGTCTATGCAAGACAAGGTAAAGAAATAATATGGGCAGCATGCATCCCGTACAGGTGATCGCGGTGACCGGCGGCAAAGGTGGCGTCGGGAAAACTAACGTGTCAGTGAACTTGTCCCTGGCTTTGGCTGAGCTTGGCCGGCGCGTCATGCTGCTGGACGCCGATCTGGGGCTGGCGAACGTCGACGTTCTGCTGGGCCTGACACCCAAACGTACCCTGGCCGACGTGATTGAAGGTCGCTGCGAGCTGC
Source organism: Pseudomonas sp. G(2018) (assembly GCF_005502415.1). NCBI lineage: Bacteria > Pseudomonadati > Pseudomonadota > Gammaproteobacteria > Pseudomonadales > Pseudomonadaceae > Pseudomonas > Pseudomonas sp. G(2018). The sequence continues at coordinate 123,294 of NZ_SCOO01000008.1, forward strand.
GCGACGTTCTGTTGCAGGGGCCTGGTGGCGTCCGCATCGTTCCGGCCGCGTCCGGCACCCAGAGCATGGTGCATTTGAGCCCGGCGCAACACGCCGGCCTGATCCAGGCGTTCAGCGACATCGGCGACAACCTCGACGTGCTGGTGATCGACACCGCTGCGGGTATCGGTGACTCAGTAGTCAGTTTCGTGCGCGCCGCGCAGGAAGTGTTGCTGGTGGTCTGCGACGAGCCGACCTCGATCACCGACGCCTACGCATTGATCAAATTGCTTAACCGCGATTACGGCATGAATCGTTTCCGCGTCCTGGCCAACATGGCGCAGAGCCCGCAGGAAGGCCGCAACCTGTTCGCCAAGTTGACCAAGGTTACCGACCGCTTCCTCGACGTCGCCCTGCAATACGTTGGTGCTGTGCCGTATGACGAAAGCGTGCGCAAGGCCGTGCAGAAGCAGCGTGCCGTTTACGAAGCCTTCCCGCGGTCCAAGTGCTCGCTGGCGTTCAAGGCGATTGCACAAAAGGTCGATACCTGGCCGTTGCCCGCCAACCCGCGCGGGCACCTGGAGTTTTTCGTCGAGCGTCTCGTGCAACAAACGGCAGGACCTGTGCTATGACAGCCAGCGGTTACAACCTCTACAAGAAGTCGGCGCGTGACGCGCAGTACGAGCTGATCGAGCGTTACGCGCCACTGGTCAAACGCATTGCCTACCACCTGCTGGCGCGTCTGCCGGCCAGCGTCCAGGTCGAAGACCTGATCCAGGCCGGGATGATCGGCCTGCTTGAAGTGTCGACCAAATACGACGCCAGCAAAGGCGCGAGTTTCGAGACGTACGCGGGCATCCGCATCCGCGGCGCCATGCTCGATGAAGTACGCAAGGGGGACTGGGCGCCACGTTCGGTCCACCGCAATACCCGCATGGTCAGCGACGCCATTCGCTCGATTGAAGCTAAAACCGGCCGTGACGCTAAAGATCACGAAGTTGCGGCCGAACTCCAATTGAGTCTCGACGATTATTACGGGATTTTGAACGACACCCTGGGCAGCCGCTTGTTCAGCTTCGACGATCTGTTGCAGGACGGCGAACACGAAGGGCTGCACGAGGATGGCGCGAGTGCTCATCTCGAACCGTCACGCGATCTGGAAGATGAACGCTTCCAGGCGGCGCTGGCGGACGCGATTGCCAATTTGCCGGAGCGTGAGCGACTGGTGTTGGCGCTGTACTACGACGAAGAGTTGAATCTCAAGGAAATCGGTGAGGTCCTGGGGGTCAGCGAATCTCGAGTCAGCCAGTTACACAGCCAGTGCGCGGCCCGTTTGCGGGGGCGTTTGGGAGAGTGGCGAGCGCGCTGAAGGCAGTGTGGGGGCACTGCGACGTGGCTGGTGGGGTGATGAACCGCGCCGGTCTCGATCCGCTGTACTCCAGACAGTCCTCGAGTGTTTTGCCAGATTGATTGAAATGGCGCGTCCAGGTGCTGGGCGCGTTTTAGTCTGCTTGGAGGTCGAATTGGACAAGAACATGAAAATCCTCATCGTTGATGACTTCTCAACGATGCGGCGGATCATAAAAAACCTGTTGCGTGATCTTGGGTTCACCAACACGGTCGAGGCCGACGATGGCATTACCGCCATTCCGGTACTCAACAGCGGGAGCATCGACTTTCTGGTAACGGACTGGAACATGCCTGGCATGACCGGTATCGATCTGCTGCGCCACGTGCGTGCCGATGAAAAGCTCAAGCACCTGCCGGTGCTGATGGTGACCGCTGAAGCCAAGCGCGAACAGATCATCGAAGCGGCCCAGGCCGGTGTAAACGGCTATGTGGTCAAACCCTTCACGGCCCAGGCGTTGAAAGAAAAAATCGAGAAGATTTTCGAACGCATCGGTTGAACTGCGCCACGGGGGAGCTATGGGGCATAACGAATCTTCGCAGGGTGATTTTGAATCGACCCTGAAAAAACACGCCGTCGAACTGGTCGCGAGCCTTGAGAAGGGCAGGTTCGGCGATGCTGTGCAATTGATCCATGAGCTCAACCAGACCCGTGACCGCGGCCTGTATCAGGAAGTGGGCAAGCTCACCCGCGAGCTGCATAGCGCGATCGTCAATTTCCAGATTGACCCGCACATGCCGCAAGCCGAGGAAGTGTCACAGATCACCGATGCGACCGAGCGCCTGTCCTATGTGGTCAAGCTGACCGAGGCCGCGGCCAACCGCACCATGGACCTGGTGGAAAGCGCCACGCCGGTGGTCAACCGCCTGAGCGATGAAGCCCAGGCCTTGAGTACGGACTGGGGACGGTTCATGCGTCGCGAAGTCGGGGCTGAAGAGTTCCGCGAACTGGCCCGGCGGGTCGACGGTTTCCTGGCGCGCAGCGCCGAAAACGGCCGCGCGGTGTCGAGCAACCTCAACGACATCCTGCTTGCCCAGGATTACCAGGACCTCACCGGTCAAGTGATCAAGCGCGTGACCCAGCTGGTCACCGAAGTTGAAAGCAACCTGCTCAAGCTCGTACTCATGGCCAGTCAGGTGGACCGCTTTGCGGGCATCGAACATGACCGTGAAGCGATGCTTGCCGAAAAAGATCCACAAAAACATCTCTCTCAGGGTGAAGGTCCGCAGATTCATGCCGATAAAAGAGAAGACGTTGTGTCCGGTCAGGACGATGTGGACGATTTGCTATCCAGCCTGGGATTTTAGAATTTTAGTTTTCTAGAGTTTTGGAATTTTAGGTTTTTTGGGTTTTTAGACCTGTTAGGAGCACACCATTAATGAGCTTCGGCGCCGATGAAGAGATCCTTCAGGATTTCCTGGTTGAGGCCGGCGAGATTCTAGAGCAACTGTCCGAGCAACTGGTCGAGCTGGAAAGCCGGCCGGATGATGCGGACTTGCTCAATGCAATTTTTCGCGGTTTTCACACTGTAAAAGGGGGCGCCGGCTTCCTCCAGCTCAACGAGCTGGTGGAGTGCTGTCACATCGCCGAAAACGTGTTCGACATCCTGCGCAAGGGCGAACGTCGCGTCGACTCGGAATTGATGGACGTGGTTCTCGAAGCACTGGACGCGGTGAACAGCATGTTCAGCGAAGTCCGCGAGCGCAGCCCGATCACGGCCGCTACGCCTGAATTGCTCGCGGCCCTGGCCCGTCTGGCCGAGCCGCAAACGGCTGATGAGGCCGCACCGGCACCCGTTGCCGACGTGGTTGAAGAGCCTGTCGCTGAAAGCGAATCGGGCGATATTACCGACAATGAATTCGAACAACTGCTGGACTCGCTGAACGCCGTGAAGGCACAGGCCGAGGCGCCGGCGGCTGCTCCGGCCGGCGACGGCGCTGCCAGTGACGAAATCACCGATGCCGAGTTCGAGTCGTTGCTCGACCAGTTGCACGGTAAAGGCCAGTTTGCCGTTGATGCGGTGGTGGCTCCTGCCGCGCCTGCCGCGCCGGAAGCGCCGAAAGCCGCCGGCGACAGCTCCGATATTACTGATGACGAATTCGAAGCACTGCTCGACCAGTTGCACGGCAAGGGCAACTTTGCGGTGGATGCGCTGGAGTCGGCCATCGCTTCGGTGCCAACTCCGGCAGCACCTGTCGCCGCTGCGGCCGGTAGCGACCTGATCACCGATCACGAATTCGAATCGCTGCTCGACGAATTGCACGGCAAAGGCAAGTTCACCGAAGTCGGCACCGCCTCCGGGGCTGCTTCAGGCACCAGTGCACCGGTGGCGGCACCTGTCGCCAAGGCTGCGCCGAAACCGGCCGCCAAGGCGCCCGAACCGAAAGTCGAAACTCCAGCGGCTGCTGCCGCTCCGGCTCCGGCCCGCGCCCCGGCATCGGCGCCAGCGGATAAACCGGCCAGCGAAGCCGAGACGACCGTGCGGGTCGACACCGCGCGTCTCGACGAAATCATGAACATGGTCGGCGAATTGGTGCTGGTGCGTAACCGCCTGGTCCGTCTTGGTGCCAACAGCGCCGATGAAGCCATGTCCAAGGCCGTGTCGAACCTCGACGTGGTCACGGCCGACCTGCAGACCGCGGTCATGAAGACCCGGATGCAACCGATCAAGAAAGTCTTCGGGCGCTTCCCGCGCCTGGTTCGCGACCTGGCTCGCCAGCTCAAGAAAGAGATCAACCTGGAGCTGGTCGGCGAAGAAACCGACCTCGACAAGAACCTCGTCGAGGCCCTGGCCGACCCGCTGGTCCACTTGGTGCGCAACGCAGTCGATCACGGCATCGAGTCGCCGGAAGAACGCGAAGCTTCGGGCAAGGCCCGTGGCGGCAAGGTGATCCTGGCCGCGGAGCAGGAAGGTGACCACATCCTGCTGTCGATCTCCGATGACGGTAAAGGCATGGACCCGAACGTCCTGCGTTCCATCGCGGTGAAACGCGGTGTGATGGACAAGGATGCGGCCGATCGCCTGAGCGACACCGAGTGCTACAACCTGATTTTCGCCCCGGGCTTCTCGACCAAGACCGAGATTTCCGACGTGTCGGGTCGTGGCGTGGGCATGGACGTGGTGAAAACCAAGATTTCCCAGCTCAACGGCTCGATCAACATCTACTCGGCCAAGGGCCAGGGTTCGAAGATCGTCATCAAGGTGCCGTTGACCCTGGCGATCATGCCGACGCTGATGGTCATGCTCGGCAACCAGGCGTTCGCGTTCCCGCTGGTGAACGTCAACGAGATCTTCCATCTCGACCTGTCGACCACCAACGTGGTGGATGGCCAGGAAGTGGTGATCGTGCGGGACAAGGCGCTGCCGTTGTTCTACCTCAAGCGCTGGCTGGTCAGCTCCGCCGCTCACGAAGAGCAGCGCGAAGGCCATGTGGTGATCCTTTCGGTGGGCACCCAGCGGATCGGCTTCGTCGTCGATCAACTGGTGGGCCAGGAAGAAGTGGTCATCAAGCCATTGGGCAAAATGCTCCAGGGAACCCCGGGCATGTCGGGCGCCACCATTACCGGTGACGGTCGCATTGCGCTGATTCTCGATGTTCCGAGCATGCTCAAGCGTTACGCCACGCGGCGTATTTGATTCTGGCGAAGCGGGGCGTCTGAGGTCCCGCGGCGTCTAACGGAGTGTTTATGGCAGTCAAAGTCCTGGTGGTGGACGATTCGGGGTTTTTCCGCCGCCGCGTCTCGGAAATTCTTTCAGCGGATTCGAATATCCAGGTCGTCGGCACGGCGACCAACGGAAAAGAGGCGATCGATCAGGCACTGGCCCTCAAGCCGGACGTGATCACCATGGACTATGAGATGCCGATGATGGACGGCATCACGGCGGTGCGGCACATCATGCAGCGCTGCCCGACTCCGGTTTTGATGTTTTCCTCGTTGACCCACGAAGGCGCCCGGGTAACCCTCGATGCGCTGGACGCGGGTGCCGTGGACTTCCTGCCGAAGAATTTCGAAGACATCTCGCGCAACCCCGAGAAGGTCAAGCAACTGCTGTGCGAGAAGATTCTGAGCATCTCGCGCAGTAACCGTCGTGTCAGCGCCTACAGTACTCCGGCACCGGTAGCCACACCTGCACCAGCGCATGCACCTTCCAGCCTTGGCAGTTATGGCGGCAGCGCGCCTGCGCGTCCGGCTCCGGCCCCGATCCCTGCACGCGCCCATACGGCCACGCCGTCGTCGCCCGCGCCGAAACGCAAAGCCTACAAACTGCTGGCCATCGGTACCTCCACCGGTGGGCCGGTTGCCCTGCAGCGGGTATTGACCCAGTTGCCGGCCAACTTCCCGGCGCCGATCGTGTTGATCCAGCACATGCCTGCAGCGTTCACCAAGGCTTTCGCGGAGCGTCTGGACAAGCTCTGCCGCATCAGCGTCAAGGAAGCCGAGGATGGCGACATCCTGCGTCCGGGCCTGGCGCTGCTGGCACCGGGTGGCAAGCAAATGATGATCGACGGCCGTGGCGCGGTGAAAATCCTGCCGGGCGATGAGCGTTTGAACTACAAACCGTGCGTGGACATCACTTTCGGTTCGGCGGCCAAGTCCTACGGTGACAAAGTTCTGGCGGTGGTATTGACCGGCATGGGCGCCGACGGTCGCGAAGGCGCGCGTTTGCTCAAGCAGGGCGGCAGCTCGATCTGGGCCCAGGATGAAGCCAGCTGTGTGATCTACGGTATGCCGATGGCCATCGTCAAAGCCGAGCTCGCCGACGCTGTGTACAGCCTGGACGACATCGGCAAGCACCTGGTCGAGGCCTGTATCTGATGGATGTTCTGAGCCTTATCGGCATCATCATGGCGTTCGTCGCCATCATCGGCGGCAACTACCTTGAGGGCGGGCATCTCGGTGCGCTGGCGAACGGCCCGGCGGCACTGATCGTACTGGGCGGAACCATTGGCGCGGCATTGCTGCAATCACCGATGAGCGCTTTCAAGCGGGCCATGCAGATCCTTGCATGGATTCTGTTCCCGCCACGCGTCGACCTGGCCGGTGGCATCGATCGTGTCGTCAACTGGAGCCTGACCGCGCGCAAGGAAGGCTTGCTCGGTCTGGAAGGCGTAGCCGACACCGAACCCGACAGCTACTCGCGCAAAGGCTTGCAACTGCTGGTGGACGGCGCCGAACCGGAAGCCATCCGCAGCATTCTGGAAGTGGATTTCTATACCCAGGAAAGCCGCGATATCGAGGCCGCCAAAGTCTTCGAAAGCATGGGTGGCTACGCGCCGACCATCGGCATCATCGGTGCGGTGATGGGCCTGATTCACGTCATGGGCAACCTCGGTGATCCGTCGCAACTGGGTAACGGCATTGCCGTGGCCTTCGTCGCCACCATCTACGGCGTGGCCAGTGCCAACCTGGTGCTGCTGCCGATTGCCGCCAAACTCAAATCCGTTGCATTGCGCCAGTCGCGTTATCGCGAAATGCTGCTCGAAGGCATCCTGTCGATCGCCGAAGGTGAAAACCCTCGCTCCATTGAGTTGAAGCTCCAGGGCTTCATGGACTAAGGGAATAACCTCATGGCACGTCGCCGTCAGCATGATGAACACGTTAATCACGAGCGCTGGCTGGTGTCCTACGCGGACTTCATCACCTTGCTCTTCGCGTTTTTCGTGGTGATGTACTCGATCTCTTCGGTCAACGAAGGCAAGTACAAGGTCATTTCCCAAGCGCTGATCGGCGTCTTCAACGATGCCGATCGTTCCCTCCAGCCAATACCCATTGGTGAAGAGCGCCCGAAGACGGTGACCCCGGCCAAGCCGCTGGTCAAGGATGCCGAACAGGTTGACGCCGGTATCGCCGGGGCCAGCGATCCGCTGAAAAGCGTCGCCGACGACATCAGCGCAGCCTTTGGCGATCTGATCAAATCCAACCAGATGACCGTGCGCGGCAATGAGCTCTGGGTCGAGATCGAACTCAATTCCAGCCTGTTGTTCGGCAGCGGCGACGCCATGCCCAGCGACATGGCCTTCAACATCATCGACAAGGTCGCGGCCATTTTGAAGCCGTTTGACAACCCGATTCACGTTGAAGGTTTTACCGACGATCAACCCATACGTACCGCGCAGTACCCGACCAACTGGGAACTGTCGTCGGCCCGTTCGGCGAGCATCGTGCGCATGCTGGCGATGCAGGGGGTGAACCCCGGTCGTCTGGCATCGGTGGGCTACGGCGAATTCCAGCCCGTGGCCAACAACGCCACGGTCGAGGGCCGGGCGCGCAACCGTCGTGTAGTGCTGGTGGTGTCACGCAATCTTGACGTGCGCCGCAGCCTGACCGGGACCGGAGCCGCTCATACCACACCGGATGCCGCTTTGAAGCGTGCTGGCACACAAACTGCACCGACCCCGGTCAAGTCGCCGGTACGAGAGAGCGCCGTCAATTCTCCGTCACCCGCATTAACACGTTGAGCTATTTCCCGGTCGATTCGACCGGGAGGAACCAAACCAAATGAGAGTCTGGGCAGTCGCCAATCAAAAGGGTGGTGTCGGTAAAACCACTTCCTCCATCGCTTTAGCCGGTTTGCTGGCCGAGGCGGGCAAGCGCGTGGTCGTGGTTGACCTCGACCCCCACGGCTCGATGACCAGTTATTTCGGCTATGACCCCGACAGCCTGGAACACAGCAACTACGACCTGTTCCTGCATAAGGGCAGCGTGCCTCAGGGCTTGCCCGGACAATTGCTGCTGTCCACCAGCGACGAACGTATTTCCCTGTTGCCATCGAGTACCGCCCTGGCCACCCTTGAGCGCCAGTCGCCGGGCCAGAGTGGCCTGGGCCTGGTGATCGCCAAGAGCCTGGCGCAGTTGTGGCAAGACTTCGATTACGCGGTCATCGACAGCCCACCGCTGCTGGGCGTGCTGATGGTCAATGCCTTGGCGGCGAGCCAGCAACTGGTCATCCCGGTGCAGACCGAACACCTGGCGGTCAAAGGCCTGGAGCGCATGATCAACACCCTGGCGATGATCAACCGCTCGCGCAAACAGGCCTTGCCGTTCACCATCGTGCCGACCCTGTTCGACCGGCGTACGCAAGCGTCCCTCGGCACGCTGCGGGTATTGCGCGACAAGTTTCCGGAGGAAATCTGGCAGGGTTACATTCCCGTGGACACCCGCTTGCGCGATGCCAGCCGTGCCGGGCTGACGCCTTCGCAATTCGATGGCAAGAGCCGTGGCGTTCTTGCCTACCGTGCGCTGCTCAAGCATCTGCTGACGGCACAACTTGTTCCGCAGGTGGCTTGAAGATGACCCCGATCCCTGTAGGAGCGAGCATGTCGAATCGTCGCACCGTCGCGATGGTCGTCAACGATGACGCGGGAAGCCTGACACCCCGTGGCGCTCTCAGGTTCATCGCGAGCATGCTCGCTCCTACAGGTGAGCGTTCATGAACCGGCCGTTGAAGACCACTTCGCGCCCGCAACTGGCGTTGCAGTCCTACCTGGATAATCTGCTGCAGGAAGTCACCGAGGAATTCGCGCCAGAAATCGAAGCGCTGCCCGCCGTGGTTGAGGTTGAGGCCGCGCTGGACGAATTCCAGGCCGCAGTACTCGAAGAGCAGGCGCGCGATGCGCAGAAAATCGTAGTCGCGACCGCCCCGGTGACAGCACCGGTAGTGAAAACGCCGGTTGCCGTGGTTGATGCGCCGACACCCGTTCTGGCGCCGGTCTCGACGATCGCCCCCTTGCTGCAAGCCTTGGTGCCACCGGCCATCGAAGAGCAACAGGTTTTGGTTCCTGCCCCTGTCGAGGTGCAACAGGTGCTGGTACCACCCGTGGTCGAAGTCCACCTGCCACCCGCCAACACACCGCCACCAGTGGAAACCAACGGTCGTCCGGCGTGGGCAGCCGAGCCGTTCGAATGCCTGTTGTTCGATGTCGCCGGGTTGACCCTGGCGGTGCCGCTGGTGTGCCTGGGCTCGATCTACTCCCTGGCCGGCCACGAACTGACGCCGCTGTTCGGCCAGCCGGAGTGGTTCCTCGGCATCCTGCCGAGCCAGGCGGGCAACCTGAAGGTTCTGGACACCGCGCGTTGGGTCATGCCCGATCGTTATCGCGATGATTTCCGTCAGGGCCTGCAATACGTCATCTCGGTTCAGGGCTACGAGTGGGGGCTGGCAGTGCATCAGGTCAGCCGCTCATTGCGCCTGGACCCGAACGAAATCAAGTGGCGCAGCCACCGTGGTCAACGGCCATGGCTGGCGGGCACGGTGATTGAACACATGTGTGCATTGCTCGACGTTTCCGCGCTGGCTGAGTTGATCGCCAGTGGCGGGGTAAAGCACATGAGCGGCAGCAAGCCGGTCCAAAAGCTGAAATGAAATCTGCACAACAAACAGGCGACGGCATCCAAATGCCGCAGCACCGAACACACACCGCCAGGGCGGTTTTTCGAGGGGTCAGGGTATGAATGATAAGGCGACGGCGGCAAAAGGGTCCGAAGATCCGATCCTGCAATGGGTAACCTTCAAGCTGGACAACGAAACCTACGGCATCAACGTGATGCGCGTTCAGGAAGTCCTGCGCTACACCGAAATCGCCCCGGTGCCGGGTGCCCCGAGCTACGTGCTGGGCATCATCAACCTGCGCGGTAACGTGGTCACCGTGATCGATACCCGTCAGCGCTTCGGCTTGATGAATGCCGAAATCAGCGACAACACCCGTATCGTCATCATCGAAGCCGACAAGCAGGTTGTCGGGATCATGGTCGACAGCGTGGCCGAAGTGGTTTACCTGCGCCAGTCGGAAATTGAAACCGCGCCAAACGTCGGTAACGAAGAATCCGCCAAGTTCATTCAAGGCGTGTGCAACAAGAACAACGAACTGCTGATCCTGGTCGAACTGGACAAGATGATGAGCGAAGAAGAATGGTCGGAACTGGAGAGTATCTGATTGATTCTCGAGGTTGCGGTCATTGTCCTGTTCCTGTTTTGGGCAGGCACGCTGGCGATGTTTCTGGCGTACATTCGCGATCAACGGAAGATCGCCGCGCAACAGGCCCAGGGCGATGCGCTGCGTGATCAGCGCATCAAGGACCTGGCCAAAAGCGTGGATGATTATCAGAACGGCAACGTGCGCATGGGTGAAGACCTGTACGAACTGCGCGCGATCGTCGCGCCGTTGCCGGACCGGCTCACCCGCGTGGAACAACGCGATCCTACCAGCCTGTCGTTCGCCCAGGCGGCGCGACTGGTGGGAATGGGCGCGAGCGTCGACGAGCTGACCCAGTCCTGCGGCTTGACCCAGGCTGAGGCGGAGTTGATGAGTAAGCTGCACAAGAACTGATTTTTTGCGATTTGGCTAAGATTGCTTTCGCGAGCAGGCTCGCTCCCACAGTGGATCGGCGTGGACACCGCCAGCCCCCTGTGGGAGCGAGCCTGCTCGCGATGGCGTCTTCGAACCCTCAGTAATCATCCCCGCGATCGGTGATGTCTTTCTCGAGCATAGGCACATCCGGATCCTGCCCCGCCGGAAACTTGCCCTTCAGATTCCACGCGAACGCAATGATCTCCGCAATCGTGCGGTACAACTCCTGCGGAATGCTGTCCCCCAGTTCCATGCGCGCCAGCAGCCTCACCAACTCGGCGTTTTCGTAGATCGGCACTTCATAGTCGCGGGCGATCCGCAGGATTTCTTCAGCCAGTTCTTCATCACCCTTGGCGGTGAGGGTAGGGGCGTGGGCGCCGTCGTATTTGAGGGCGATGGCCTGGCGGGGGGCGTTGGGGTTTTTCATGCGGTTTCGTCGACCCAGCGTTGTTCGAGACGGGTTTGCGGGCCTTGAAGCGGCTTGCCCTGATGGCAATCAAGATCGCCGACGTTCAGCCCCGAGGCCTGCAGGCGTTGACGCAGTGCGGCCAGGTTGTTTTCGATCAGGCTGGCGGTGTACGGCCGTTCGGCCCAGAGCTGGCTGGAGAGACAGCCCTTGATCAGTTGTGCCTGAATCTGCATCGGCCCCAGCGGCTCCATATCGAACGCCAACTCGACGCGCCACAGTTGTTGCTTGGGCTCTCGCTCGTCACGGCGTTCATGGGGTTGTTCCTTGTCTGGCGCTTCTTCACGCTGGAACTTGATCTGCAACGGCACGATGTCCTGCAGGTTGCGCATCGGAACTTCCAGTTGCCAGGTACTCATCAGGCGGCCGTCACTGGTAACACCGGTCTGCTCCAGGCTTGACAGTTGATGGCTCTGCAGGCGTGAAACCGCTGCCGCGGCCAGGCGCAGCAGGTGTTCGAGATCATCTTCGCCTTCGGCGTTCTGCAACAGGCGCTCGGGCAGCGGGAAGCCGGTGGGCGACGGTTTGGCACTGACTTGCCCGAGCATGCCCAGGGCATTGCGCACGAAGCTCGGCATGGCCTGGGCCAGGGTGTTGGCGGCGATGATCGCGCTGAGGTTGGTGCTGGCGGGCAGCCCTGGCGTCAGTTGCGCAATCAGCTTGAGCAGATCGGCCTTCATGTCGGGCGCGAGCGCCGGGTTCTGCCCGGTCAGCAGTTTCGTTTCGAGGAACGCGCCGCTGCTGGCCAGTGCCAGGGCCAAACCTTTGGGGGAACTCAGTTGCTGTACGTCCGGCAGGCCGGCGAGCAATTTGTCCACGATCACGCGCAAGTCGCTTGAGGTCTGATTTGAAGCTGGCAGGTTTTGCAGCAGCTTGAGCAAACCATCCAGCGATCCCTGACGGCTCTGTTGGCCGACCAGTTGCTGGGTCACCGCCAATTGCTCCTGGCGGCTGCTCAAGGGCACGAACTTCAAGGTCTGGGTGTCCTGCACCTGGGCGCTGAGCAAGGTGCCGATGCGCAATGGCTGTGGGCTGTCGATGCTCAAGGTGCTGCCGCTCAAGGCAGTATTGAGCAGGCTGACCATCGAGCGAAATACCGTCGGTTGCCCCGGCACTTGCGGCAACACCTGGGAGGTCAGCACTTTGCCCTGCAACAGGGTGCCGACCGGCAACTGCGTGGTGTCTAGGCGGGTGAGGGTGGCGACGCTGGAGGCGATGGCCTGTTGCACCGTGACGGCCAGGTTCCCTGCTGAAGGCTGGGTGACCGCGATGCTTGTACCCTGGGCCAACGGCAGGTTGCTGGTGGCCTGGACTGTGGTTTGGCGTCCGCTATCAAGGGTGACCTTGAGCAGCAGCTGAAAAGTCTGATCCGCCTGCTTGAGCGACAACACCTCGGCCTTGGCCGTCTGACCGGCAGTGATCAGGCCCTCGATGGGTGTCAGCAGCTTGAGCAATTCGCCACTGACCGCCAGCGGACGCGTGGTCGCCGGGGTGGTCTGCGGTAGCGGGAGGATGTTCATTTCGCCTGTCATACGCGGTCACAACCTTGGGAAAATGCACTCTTTAGAGTAGGAAAGGGCATGTATAATGCCGCCGCGTTGTATACAGAGTGCCGGAAACATTGCAATTATTTGACGCAGCTCGCTAGTTCGGGCCGCCAATACATCTATTCTGCATCTCTTTAACGGCCGCGCCAGAGCCGACTTGAACCGTATAAGGCCCGTGAACCCTTGACCAGTCCTGTCCTGCAAACCGTTGCCCTTGCCTGTGAGCGAGACCTTCGGCTGCTCTTCGAAAATCTCGATTTGAGACTGGCCAGTGGCGAAATGGTGCAAATCAGTGGCCCAAACGGCAGTGGCAAGACCAGTCTGTTACGCCTGCTTTCGGGGCTGATGCACCCGACGGCCGGTCAAGTGCTGCTCAATGGCCAACCGCTCAACGAACAACGCACGGAACTGGCGCGCAACCTGCTGTGGATCGGTCATGCGGCGGGGATCAAGGATCTGCTGACGCCGGAAGAGAACCTCAGCTGGCTCTGTGCCCTGCATCAACCAGCCTCCCACGAAGCCATCTGGCAAGCCCTGGCAGCGGTCGGATTGCGCGGTTTTGAAGATGTTCCCTGCCACACGCTATCCGCTGGGCAGCAGCGCCGTGTTGCACTGGCGCGTCTTTATCTGGACAGCCCGCCGCTCTGGATTCTCGATGAACCCTTCACCGCCCTCGACAAGCAAGGCGTGGCGCAGTTGGAAGAACACCTGGCCGGCCACTGCGAACGCGGCGGCATGGTGGTGTTGACCACCCACCACACACTGAGCCGCATGCCGGCCAGCTATCGTGACATTGATCTGGGGAAATGGGCCGTATGAGTGTTTTTGGCCTGTTGGTCGCCCGTGAGGCCCGTCTGCTGTTCCGCCGTCCCGCGGAGCTGGCCAATCCGCTGGTGTTTTTCGCCATCGTCGTTTCCCTGTTCCCCTTGGCGGTCGGTCCCGAGTCTCAATTGTTGCAAACCTTGTCCCCGGGACTGGTCTGGGTGGCAGCCCTTTTATCGGTTTTGCTCTCGCTGGACGGGCTTTTCCGCAGTGATTTCGAAGACGGCTCGCTGGAACAGTGGGTCCTTTCGCCGCACCCCCTGCCTCTTCTGGTTTTGGCCAAGGTGCTGGCACACTGGGCGTTTTCCGGCCTGGCACTGGTTTTGCTCGCTCCCTTGCTGGCGTTGATGCTCGGTTTGCCTGCCGCCTGTCTGCCGGTGTTGCTGCTTTCTTTATTGCTGGGTACACCGGTGCTGAGCCTGCTCGGTGCGGTGGGCGCGGCCCTGACGGTCGGTTTGAAGCGCGGTGGCCTGTTGCTAGCGTTGCTGATTCTGCCGTTGTACATCCCGGTGTTGATTCTCGGCAGTGGCGCCTTGCAGGCAGCCCTGCAGGGCATGCCGGCGACCGGTTATCTCTTGTGGCTTGGTAGCCTGACCGCCCTGGCGATAACCCTGACACCTTTTGCAATAGCCGCTGGCCTGAAGATCAGCGTCGGCGAATAATAATGAGGCCTGATCAAAAATTGATCACTTCTTTTGAAGAAAGGCTGACCCTTTTGGCTGCTTCGTGATGAGGAGCGGCAACCGTGATGGAAACAGTAATGAACTGGACCTGGTTTCATAAGCTCGGCTCACCCAAGTGGTTCTACGGCATCAGCGGCAAGATGCTGCCGTGGTTGAGCATCGCAGCCTTACTGCTGATCACCATCGGTGTAGTCTGGGGCTTGGCCTTCGCGCCGCCGGACTATCAGCAAGGCAACAGCTTTCGCATCATTTATATCCACGTTCCGTCCGCCATGCTGGCGCAGTCCATCTATGTGATGCTGGCCGTGTGCGGCGTCGTCGGGCTGGTGTGGAAAATGAAACTGGCCGATGTCGCCCTGCAATGCGCGGCGCCCATCGGTGCCTGGATGACCACCGTGGCGCTGGTCACCGGTGCAATCTGGGGCAAGCCGACCTGGGGGTCGTGGTGGGTCTGGGATGCACGCCTTACGTCCATGTTGATTCTGCTTTTTCTGTACTTCGGTCTCATTGCGCTGGGCAACGCTATCAGCAATCGTGACAGTGCGGCCAAGGCCTGCGCGGTATTGGCAATTGTCGGCGTGATCAATATCCCGATCATCAAGTACTCGGTGGAGTGGTGGAACACCCTGCATCAGGGCGCAACCTTTACCCTCACCGAAAAACCGGCGATGCCCGCTGAAATGTGGCTGCCGCTGCTGCTGACGGCACTCGGGTTTTACTGCTTCTTCGGCGCCGTGTTGCTGCTGCGCATGCGCCTTGAAGTGCTCAAGCGCGAGGCGCGGGCCAGTTGGGTGAAAGCCGAAGTTCAGAACAGCCTGGAGGTCGCTCGATGAGTTTTGCTTCATTCGGCGACTTCATCGCCATGGGCCATCACGGCCTTTATGTCTGGTCGGCCTACGGCATTTGCCTGGTGGTACTGGCCCTCAACGTGGCGGCGCCGATCCTGGCCCGCAAGCGGTATCTGCAACAAGAGGCGCGTCGTCTGCGCCGGGAGAACGGCAAGTGAATCCGCTGCGTAAAAAGCGTCTTACCATCATTCTCGCGATTCTGGTCGGGGTCGGCGCTGCCGTCGGCCTGGCCCTGAGCGCCCTGCAGCAAAACATCAATCTGTTCTACACCCCGACCCAGATCGCCAACGGCGAAGCGCCCCATGACACGCGCATTCGCGCCGGCGGTATGGTCGAGGCCGGCTCGTTGCAGCGCTCCGGCGATTCCCTGGACGTCAAATTCATCGTCACCGACTTCAACAAGTCCGTGACCATCACCTATCGCGGCATCCTGCCGGACCTGTTCCGCGAAGGGCAGGGCATCGTCGCCCTGGGTAAACTCAATGCCGATGGCGTGGTGGTGGCCGATGAAGTGCTGGCCAAGCACGACGAGAAGTACATGCCGCCGGAAGTGACCAAGGCGTTGAAAGACAGTGGTCAATCCGCCCCCACACCCGCCAAGGAGGGTTGATGATGACTTCCGGCATTTTTATTCCAGTGCTTTTCATACCAGAACTGGGCCACCTGGCCATGATTCTGGCGCTGTGTTTTGCCTTGGTACAGGCCGTAGTGCCCTTGCTCGGCGCCTGGCGTGGCGACCGTTTGTGGATGAGCCTGGCCCAGCCGGCCGCGTGGGGCCAGTTCGCCTTTCTGCTGTTCGCCTTTGGTTGCCTGACCTACGCGTTCATGGCCGACGACTTCTCTGTCGCCTATGTGGCCAGCAACTCCAACAGCGCGTTGCCGTGGTACTACAAATTCAGCGCCGTGTGGGGCGCACACGAAGGTTCGTTGCTGCTCTGGGCACTGATCCTCGGTGGCTGGACCTTCGCCGTGTCGGTGTTCTCCCGGCAGTTGCCGCAAGTGATGCTGGCGCGGGTGCTGGCGGTGATGGGCATGATCAGCATTGGTTTCCTGCTGTTCCTGATCCTCACCTCGAACCCGTTCGAACGCATCCTGCCGCAGATTCCGGCGGACGGTCGCGACCTTAACCCGCTGCTGCAAGACATCGGCCTGATTGTGCACCCGCCGATGCTCTACATGGGCTATGTCGGTTTCTCCGTGGCCTTCGCCTTCGCCATCGCCGCACTGCTGGGCGGTCGCCTCGATGCGGCGTGGGCGCGCTGGTCGCGTCCGTGGACCATCGTCGCCTGGGCCTTCCTCGGTATCGGCATCACCCTCGGCTCGTGGTGGGCCTACTACGAACTCGGCTGGGGCGGCTGGTGGTTCTGGGACCCGGTGGAAAACGCTTCCTTCATGCCTTGGCTGGTGGGCACTGCGCTGATCCACTCGCTGGCGGTCACGGAAAAACGTGGCGTGTTCAAGAGCTGGACCGTGTTGCTGGCCATCGCTGCGTTCTCGTTGAGCTTGCTGGGAACTTTCCTCGTGCGCTCCGGCGTACTGACGTCGGTTCACGCCTTTGCTTCCGATCCCGAGCGCGGCGTGTTCATCCTGATTTTCCTGCTGTTCGTGGTCGGCGGTTCGCTGACGCTGTTCGCCCTGCGTGCGCCGGTGGTCAAGAGCCAGGTCGGCTTCAACCTCTGGTCCCGGGAAACCCTGCTACTGGGCAACAACCTGGTGCTGGTGGTGGCGGCGTCGATGATTCTGCTCGGCACCCTGTATCCCCTGATTCTCGATGCGATGACCGGCGCCAAGCTGTCGGTCGGCCCGCCGTACTTCAACGCGTTGTTCATTCCGTTGATGGCGTTGCTGATGCTGGTGATGGCGGTCGGCGTGATCGTGCGCTGGAAAGACACCCCGGTTAAGTGGCTGCTGAGCATGCTGGCGCCGGTACTGCTCGGCAGTGCTGCGCTGGCGGTGGTGGCCGGTGTCGCTTACGGCGATTTCAACTGGGCGGTGCTGGCGACCTTCATGCTCGCGGCCTGGGTGTTGCTGGCCGGTGTGCGAGACATCTTCGACAAGACCCGGCACAAGGGCCTGATCAAAGGCCTGCCGACCCTGACCCGCAGCTACTGGGGTATGCAGGTCGCGCACCTGGGCATTGCGGTCTGCGCCCTGGGCGTGGTGCTGTCGAGCCAGAACAGTGCCGAGCGCGATCTGCGCCTGGCACCGGGCGAATCCATGGCGTTGGGCGGTTATCAGTTCGTGTTCGAAGGCGCCAAGCACTTCGAAGGTCCGAACTTCACGTCCGACAAGGGCACCGTGCGAGTGATCAAGGACGGCCAGGAAGTCAGCGTGCTGCACCCGGAAAAACGCCTCTACACCGTGCAGAATTCGGTGATGACCGAAGCCGGGATCGACGCCGGTTTTACCCGTGACCTCTATGTCGCCCTGGGTGAACCGCTGGGCGAGGGTGCCTGGGCGGTGCGCGTTCACGTCAAACCGTTCGTGCGCTGGATCTGGTTCGGCGGCTTGCTGACCGGACTTGGCGGATTGCTGGCAGCGCTGGACCGGCGTTATCGGGTCAAGGTGAAAAGCCGCGTGCGTGAGGCGCTGGGCATGTCGGGAGCTACTGCATGAGACGTTGGTTGATGCTGTTGCCACTGGCGATTTTTCTGGTGGTCGCTGTTTTCCTGTATCGCGGTCTGTACCTGGACCCGGCTGAGTTGCCTTCGGCGATGATCGGCAAGCCATTCCCGGAGTTTTCCCTGCCGGCGGTGCAGGGCGACAAGACCCTGACCCGTGCCGATATCCTCGGCAAACCGGCGCTGGTCAACGTCTGGGGCACCTGGTGCATTTCCTGCCGGGTCGAGCACCCGGTGCTGAACAAACTGGCCGAGAAGGGCGTGGTGATCTACGGCATCAACTACAAGGACGTCAACGCCGACGCCTTGAAGTGGCTGAAGGATTTCCACAACCCGTATCAACTGGACATCCGCGACGATGAAGGCTCCCTGGGCCTGAACCTCGGTGTATACGGCGCGCCGGAAACCTTCTTCATCGACGCCAAGGGTGTCATCCGCGACAAGTTCGTCGGGGTGATCGACGAGCAGGTCTGGCGTGAAAAACTGGCGGCCAAGTATCAGGCGCTGGTCGATGAGGCCAAGCCATGAAGCGCTGGATCGCCGCTGTCGTTCTGGGCTTGAGCATGGCCGGGGTGGCTCACGCCGCCATCGACACCTATGAGTTTGCCAAAGAAGGGGATCGCGAGCGTTTTCGCGAGTTGACCAAAGAACTGCGTTGCCCCAAGTGCCAGAACCAGGACATTGCCGACTCCAACGCGCCGATCGCCGCCGACTTGCGCAAAGAAATCTTCCGCATGCTCGGCGAGGGCAAGGACAACCAGCAGATCATCGACTTCATGGTCGATCGCTATGGTGATTTCGTCCGCTACAAACCGGCCCTGAACGCCAAGACCGCACTGCTCTGGTTCGGCCCCGCCGGCCTGTTGCTCGGTGGTGTTGTGATCATTGCGGTGATTGTCCGCCGTCGGCGCGTGCAACGCACCGCCACCAAGGATGAGCTTTCTGCCGAGGAGCGCGAGCGCCTCGACCAACTGTTGGATAAAACCAAGAATGATTGATTTCTGGCTTGCTGCTGGTCTGCTGCTTCTGGTGGCCCTGAGTTTTCTGCTGATCCCCATTCTGCGCAGTCGTCGTGCCCAGCTCGAAGAGGATCGGACCGCCCTGAACGTGGCGCTGTATCAAGAACGTGTGGCTGAGTTGCAGGCTCAGCAGGAAGAAGGCGTTCTCGATGCCGCACAAATGGACGCCGGTCGCGCCGAAGCCGCCCGGGAGTTGCTCGCCGATACCGAAGGCGTTGCCGCGCCACGGGTATCGCGCCTGGGCAAACCGGCGCCGTTGCTGGCGGCGATCCTGGTCCCGGTGCTGGGCCTTGGGTTGTACCTGCATTTCGGTGCCAGCGACAAAGTCGAGCTGACCCGGGAATTCTCCCAGGCGCCACAGTCGATGGAAGAGATGACCCGGCGTCTGGAGCGCGCGGTAGCGGCGCAGCCGGATTCCGCCGAGGCGTTGTATTTCCTTGGCCGCACCTACATGACTCAGGATCGTCCTGGCGACGCGGCGAAAATCTTCGAACGCACCGTCGCCGTGGCCGGGCGCCAGCCTGAACTATTGGGGCAATGGGCTCAGGCCCAGTACTTCGCCGATGGCAAGAAATGGTCGGACAAGATTCAGGCGCTCACCGACGAAGCGTTGAAAGCCGATCCGAAGGAAGTCACCAGTCTCGGCCTGCTGGGCATCGCGGCGTTCGAAGGCCAGCGTTATCAGGAGGCCATCGATTACTGGAATCGCCTGTTGGAGCAACTGCCACCGGAAGACAAATCCCGTATCGCGCTGCAGGGCGGTATTGACCGCGCCACCGAGAAACTGGTGGCCAGCGGTGGCAAGGTGGCCGCGGCCCCGGTAGCCAAGACTGCTGCGTTGCTCAAGGTCCGGGTGGACCTGGCGGCTGACCTGAAAGCCAAGGTCCAGCCGGGTGACAGCGTGTTCATTTTTGCTCGCGCCACCTCTGGCCCACCCGCGCCGCTGGCGGCCAAGCGCCTGACCGTGGCGGACTTGCCGGCAACCGTTGAACTGGGCGATGCCGACGCAATGATGCCGCAGTTGAAACTGTCGAACTTCCCTGAAGTCCAACTGGTTGCGCGCATCTCCCGTGCCGGCAAACCAACGGCCGGCGAGTGGATCGGCCGCAGCCAGCCTCTGGCCAGCAGCACCACCGCGCCGCAAAAACTGACCATCGACAGCCCGGACAAATAACAGGAAATGCCTCTATGACCGCCATCGCTCGTATCACTCTGCTCAGTATGGTTTTAGGGTTGAGCGCTTGTGCGGTTCAACGGCCCGAGCCGACGTCACTGCCGCCGATCCCGCCGTCGCAGCCAAAACCTACGCCGTCTACCTCGCCGACCCCGAGCAAACCGAGCATCCCGGCCAAGCCTGCCAAACCGTTGCCGCGTACCTCCGCCAGCTTCGCGCCGCCGCCGGGGGGCAATAGCCATTGGGATCCGAAATTGGGTGTGTATGTGCTTGATGATCAGCCCAATACCTTTTATCGCCAGCGCACTTATTACCGCTGGGATAATGGCTGGAGCCGGTCGATCAGTCCTAAGGGACCCTGGGAAGATACGGATATCCATGGGGTGCCGGGTGGATTGGGACGCAAATTCGGGCAGTAGCGCAAGAGGCGACCTTCGGGTCGCCTTTTTCTTGGGTGCAGAAAGGTATTGGCTGGGCCATCGCTGAACACTGTAGGAGCGAGCCTGCTCGCGAAAAACGCCCGGACAACGCGTTCACTCAGACAGGGCGCGTTATCGTTGACGTCCTTCGCGAGCAGGTTTTCCCACAAGTTCTCCATCGCTCCCACCTGCTCAACCTTTCACAAAACCTTCATCAAATAGTTAATCCAGCGACATGTGCGAGTCATAGGGCTGACATGCCCCGTGCCTAAAGTCGGTTGAACTCAAATACGGCCATGGACGGCTGTTCAACCAGACAGAGAAGCCCATGAACGCAGCTATCCATGTCGATCATCTGAACAAGACCTTTGCGCGCAAGACCGCACTGGTCGACCTCGAACTGACCATCGCGGCCGGTGAGATGGTCGCGCTGATCGGCGCGTCCGGCTCCGGCAAGTCCACTTTGTTGCGCCACCTCGCGGGCCTGGCCTGTTGCGATCGCAATAACGGCGGCAGCATTAAGGTGCTGGGGCGGGAAGTGCAGGCCAGCGGACGGCTCAATGGCAAGGTGCGGCGCTTGCGGGCCGATATCGGTTACATCTTTCAGCAGTTCAACCTGGTCAATCGCCTGAGCGTACTCGACAACGTGCTGCTCGGTTGCCTGGGTCGCATGCCGCGCTGGCGTGGCAATTTGTGCCTGTTCAACGCCGAGGAGAAACAGTTCGCCCTGGAGTCCCTGGACCGTGTCGGCCTGGCCGATCTGGCTTTGCAGCGGGCCTCGACCCTGTCGGGCGGTCAGCAGCAGCGCGTGGCGATTGCCCGGGCCCTGACCCAGCGTGCTGAAGTGATCCTGGCGGATGAGCCGATTGCGTCGCTCGATCCTGAGTCCGCGCGCAAGGTCATGGAGATCCTCGCTGACATCAACCGTCGTGACGGCAAGACCGTGGTCGTGACCCTGC
The DNA here is from genome assembly GCF_005502415.1 of Pseudomonas sp. G(2018). NCBI lineage: Bacteria > Pseudomonadati > Pseudomonadota > Gammaproteobacteria > Pseudomonadales > Pseudomonadaceae > Pseudomonas > Pseudomonas sp. G(2018). Next base: position 144,589 of record NZ_SCOO01000008.1, read on the forward strand.
ATCAAGTCGATTACGCCACGCGCTATTGCCCGCGTGCCGTGGCGCTCAAGGGCGGGCGGATTCATTTCGATGGCCGCGCCGCCGAGCTGAGCAGCCAGTTCCTCAACGATTTGTACGGTGCCGGCATCGACACCAGCCTGATGTGTTCCGATCAGATTCGCCCCGCCGAAGCCGCGCCCCGGCTGGTGCTGGCGCGTGCGTGATGACCTCGAATTTCCCAACCGTTCCCCCTCAGGAAACCTTTCCATGTTGAACCGTATCGGTCGCGTTTTTGCTGGCGCAGCACTGCTCGCCAGCTGTGTGCTGGGCACCACCCAGGCTGAAGAAAAAGCCATCAACTTCGGCATCATGTCCACCGAGTCGTCGCAGAACCTCAAGAGCATCTGGCAGCCGTTTCTCGATGACATGCAGAAGCAGACCGGCCTGAAGATCAACGCCACCTTCGCCTCCGACTATGCCGGCCTGATACAGGGCATGCGCTTCAACAAGGTCGACGTCGCCTGGCTGGGCAACAAGGCCGCCATCGAAGCGGTGGACCGCTCCAACGGCGAAATCTTCGCCCAGACCGCTGCCGCCAGCGGCGCCGCCGGTTACTGGAGCGTGTTGATCGCGCGCAAGGACAGCCCGATCAACTCCGTCGATGACATGCTGAAAAATGCCAAGACCCTGACCTTCGGCAACGGCGACCCGAACTCCACCTCGGGCTACCTGGTGCCTGGCTACTACGTGTTCGCCAAGAACAACGTCGATGCGGCCACCGCGTTCAAACGCACCCTCAACTCCAGCCATGAGGTCAACGCCCTGAGTGTGGCCAAGGGGCAACTGGACGTGGCGACCTTCAACACCGAAAGCTGGGATCGCCTGGAAGTCACCCAGCCTGACAAGGCTGCACTGCTGAAAGTGATCTGGAAATCGCCGCTGATCCCAGCCGATCCGCTGGTGTGGAGCAAGGCTCTGAGCGACAGCGAGAAAACCAGGATCCGCGATTTCATCTTCAGCTACGGCGACACCGAAGCCGAGAAAGCCGTACTCGCGGGCATGCAGTTGGGCAAGTTCCTGAAATCCAGTGACGACCAGTTGTTGCCGATCCGCCAGCTGGAGCTGTTCAAGCAGCGCACCACGATCAGCGCCGACACCAAGCTTGAAGCGGCGGACAAGGCCAGGAAACTCGCCGAGATCGATGCCGAACTGGCCAAGCTGCAAGAACGCATCACCTTGCTTGAGAAGACCGCCAAGAAGACCGCCGACGCCGGTTGATTCACGACGCGCTCCCACAAGGTTTTTGCACCAGACATTTCTCAAGTGCCGCGCCATTTTTAGAGAACCCTTATGACCACTCTGCACGCTGAAGCTGTCGGCAAGCGCACCTGGCCGCAGTACGCCGGTTGGGGCCTGTTTCTGGTCCTGCTGGCCTGGGCCTGGCACGGCGCCGAAATGAATCCGATGGCGCTGTACCGCGATTCGGGAAACATGGCGACCTTTGCCGCGGATTTCTTTCCTCCGGACTTCCATGAGTGGCGCGCCTACCTCAAGGAAATGATCGTCACCGTGCAAATCGCCCTCTGGGGCACGGTGTTGGCGATTGTCTGCTCGGTGCCGCTGGGCATTCTCTGCTCGGAAAACATCACCCCCTGGTGGATTCACCAGCCACTGCGCCGGGTGATGGATGCCTTCCGCTCGATCAACGAAATGGTCTTTGCGATGTTGTTCGTCGTGGCAGTCGGGCTTGGACCGTTTGCCGGTGTGCTGGCGCTGTGGATCAGCACCACGGGGGTACTCGCCAAGCTGTTCGCCGAGGCGGTGGAAGCGATTGATCCAGGTCCGGTAGAAGGCGTTCGCGCCACCGGAGCCAGTGCCTTGCAGGAGGTGATCTACGGCGTGATTCCGCAAGTGATGCCGCTGTGGGTTTCCTATGCGCTGTACCGCTTCGAGGCCAACGTGCGTTCGGCGACGGTGGTGGGGATGGTCGGTGCCGGCGGGATCGGCGTGATCCTGTGGGAGAACATCCGCGCCTTCCAGTTTGTGCAGACCTGCGCCGTGCTGCTGGTGATCATCGTCGTGGTCAGCCTGATCGACATCCTCTCGCAACGCCTGCGCAAGCAGTTCATCTGATTTTCGGAGGGGTGCCCTTGGGCGCTTTTTTTAAGCATGCAGTTGTCTAGACAAGATGAGCCGGTGTACCGCGAACTCGCCGACATTCTGCGCCGCGAGTTGGCTGACTACCGCGCCGGAGACTTCCTGCCCGCCGAGGTGCAGCTGGCCGAACGCTTCGGCGTCAACCGCCATACCCTGCGTCGCGCCATCGATGAGCTGGTGTTCGAAGGCAGCCTGTTGCGCCGCCAGGGCAAGGGCACCCAAGTGCTGGAGCGACCGCTGATTTACCCGATGGCAGCCGACAGTGCCTACAGCCAGTCTTTGTCGGCCCAGGGCCTGGGGGTCGAAGCGGTGCTGCTCAAGCGCCGTTACTGCTTCGCCAGCCGTGAAGAGGCGCAGCATCTGGGACTCGTCGAGATGGCACCGATGATCGAATTGCAGACCTTGCGCAAGCTCGACGGGCAACCGGTCAGCCTGATTCGCCATCGCTACTGCGCCAGTTACGCGCCACTGCTGGCGGACTACACCGGCGGCTCCCTGCGCCAGTACCTGAGTGAACGCGATCTGCCGCTGACCCGTACCCAGAGCCTGATCGGCGCCCGTTTACCCAACCGCGAAGAAGCCGCGTTGCTGATGATGCCCCGGCACTTGCCGGCGCTGAGTGTGTTCACCCTTTCCCGTGATCGCGATGGCCGTGCGGTGGAGCTGGCGCAGTCCACCAGCCGTTCGGATCGCTTTCAGTACCAGGTCGTCACCTGATGGAGAACCAACCGATGAATCCTGCTTCTCACTCCGCCCGGCAGCACTGGATCGGCGTGCTGGCCCGCGCCCGTCGCAGCGAATTGCAGCCCCATGAAGCCGCACTACGCGATGTCGAATACCAGCTGATACGCGCCCCGGAAATCGGCATGACCCTGGTCCGGGGCCGCATGGGTGGCAACGGCGCGCCGTTCAACGTTGGCGAAATGAGCGTGACCCGTTGCGTGGTGCGCCTGGCTGATGGCCGTACCGGCTACAGCTACCTGGCGGGCCGCGACAAGGTGCATGCCGAACTGGCCGCGCTCGCCGACGCGCACTTGCAAGGCACGCAGCAGCGTAAATGGCTCGATCAAGTGATTACGCCACTGGCCAACGCCCAAGCCGAACGCCGCGCGCAGAAAGAGGCGGAAACCGCCGCCACCAAAGTCGAATTCTTCACCCTCGTGCGAGGAGACAACTTATGAGCGCACAGCTGTTGCAACCGGCGTTCGCCGACCCGGTGCTGGATGCCCAGCGCGGGTTTCGCGCGGCACTCAAGGCACTGGCCGGTCCCGGTCTGATCCAGACCCTGCACGCCACGCCGAGCCTCGAGGGCCTGGCGCCAGCGACCTACGCGCTGTGCCTGGCCTTGCTGGATGTCGACACACCGCTGTGGCTGGCGCCGTCCGTCGATACGCCGCTGATCCGCGCCAACCTGGCGTTTCACTGCGGTTGCCCGTTGACCGCGAATCGTGAAGACGCACGCTTTGCCTTGCTGGCCGCCGATGACCTGCTAGACCTGGGCGGCTTCGACCACGGCAACGATCGCTACCCCGATCAGTCCTGCACCTTGCTGGTTCAGTTGCCGAGTCTCGATGGCGGGGCAGGGCTGTGCTGGCGCGGGCCGGGGATCGAAAGCGAACACGGCGTTGCGTTGCCGGTGGCCGTTGGCTTCTGGCGCGAGCGTGAACGACGCAATGAATTTCCCCGGGGGCTGGATGTGTTTTTCCTCGCCGGCCATGAACTGATCGGCCTGCCGCGCAGTACCCGCATCGCACAGGAGCCTGTCTGATGTACGTAGCCGTCAAGGGTGGCGAACAGGCCATCGACAATGCCCACCGTCTGCTGGCGAAAAAACGCCGGGGCGATACTTCGGTCACCGAATTGAGCGTCGAGCAGATCCGTCAGCAACTGCCGCTGGCGGTGGCGCGGGTCATGAGTGAAGGCTCGCTGTACGACGAAGAGCTGGCTGCGCTGGCGATCAAGCAAGCGGCGGGTGATTTGGTTGAAGCGATTTTCCTGCTGCGCGCCTACCGCACCACGCTGCCGCGCTTCAGCCCGAGCCTGCCGATCGACACCTCGACCATGCAGCTCAGCCGCCGCATCTCCGCGACCTTCAAGGACCTGCCCGGCGGGCAGCTGCTGGGGCCGACGTTCGATTACACCCATCGCCTGCTCGACTTCGCGCTGCTGGCTGAAGGCGATTATCCGGGGCCGCAAACGACCCCGGACGCCAGCCTTGAAGCGTGCCCCCGGGTCCTGGGTTTGCTGGCCAGGGAAGGCTTGATCAAGAACGAGTCCGACAATGGCGACAGCGTCGCCGACATCACCCGCGATCCACTGGAGTTGCCCGCCAGCCGCGCCGAGCGCCTGCAGGCCCTGGCCCGTGGCGATGAAGGGTTTCTGCTGGCGCTGGGCTATTCGACCCAGCGCGGCTATGGCCGCAACCACCCGTTCGCCGGGGAAATCCGCATCGGTGAAGTCGAGGTGTGGATCGACCCCGAAGAGCTGGGCTTCCCGATCAATCTGGGCAGCATCGAAGTCACCGAGTGCGAGATGGTCAACCAGTTCGTCGGTTCGGCCACCGAACTGGCGCAGTTCACCCGAGGCTATGGCCTGGCCTTCGGACATGCCGAGCGCAAGGCCATGGGCATGGCGCTGGTTGACCGCGCCTTGCGCGCCAAGGAGTTCAACGAAGAGGTCGAGTCCCCGGCGCAGCAGGAAGAATTCGTGCTGATGCACTGCGACAACGTCGAGGCCGCCGGTTTCGTCTCGCACCTCAAACTGCCTCACTACGTGGACTTCCAGGCCGAACTGGAACTGATCCGCAAACTGCGCAAGCCTGCCGAGGGCAACACCCATGAATGACTTGAGCCAGGTACCCGTGCGCGACGCGGCGTACAACTTCGCCTACCTCGATGAGCAGACCAAACGCATGATCCGTCGCGCCTTGCTCAAGGCCGTGGCGATTCCCGGTTATCAGGTGCCATTTGGTGGCCGCGAGATGCCGTTGCCTTATGGCTGGGGCACCGGTGGCATGCAACTGACCGCGGCGATTCTCGGCGACGATGACGTGCTCAAGGTCATCGACCAGGGCGCTGATGACACCACCAATGCTGTGTCGATCCGCCGTTTCTTCGCTCGCACCGCCGGCGTCGCCACCACCGAAATTACCCCGGACGCGACGGTGATCCAGACCCGTCACCGCATTCCGGAAACGCCGTTGCACGCCGATCAGATCATGGTCTACCAGGTGCCGATCCCTGAGCCGCTGCGCTTTATCGAACCGTCGGAAACCGAGACCCGGACCATGCACGCCCTCAACGATTACGGGGTGATGCACGTCAAGCTCTACGAGGACATCGCCACCTTCGGCCACATCGCCACCGCCTACGCCTACCCGGTGATGGTCGACGAGCGCTACGTGATGGACCCGTCGCCAATTCCCAAATTCGACAACCCGAAACTCGACATGAGTCCGGCGCTGATGTTGTTCGGTGCTGGCCGCGAGAAGCGCCTGTACGCGGTGCCGCCGTACACCAGAGTCACCAGTCTCGACTTCGAGGATCACCCCTTCGAAGCACAGCAATGGGACGAGTGCTGCGCCATTTGTGGCAGCCATGAGTCGTTCCTCGACGAGCTGATCATCGACGACGCCGGCACCCAGAGCTTCGTCTGTTCCGACACCTATTACTGCGCCCAGCGCGTCAGCCAGCAGGAGCAGGGCCAATGAACCAGGCGCTGAAAAACGAACTGTCCGTGTCCACCGAGCCCTTGCTGCAAGTGCGTGACCTGTCGCTGTTGTACGGCCCGGAAAAGGGCTGTCAGGACGTCAGCTTCGACCTGTATCCCGGTGAAGTGCTGGGGATTGTCGGTGAGTCCGGTTCCGGTAAATCGACTTTGCTTTCACTGCTCAGTGGAAGGCTGCCGCCGCAAAAAGGTCTTATCGGTTATCGCGACAAGCAGGGTCAATGGCTCGACCTGTACAGCGCCAGTGAAGCCGAACGCCGCACCTTGCTGCGCACCGAGTGGGGCTTTGTCGAGCAGAACCCGCGGGACGGTTTGCGCATGGGTGTGTCGGCCGGGGCCAACATCGGTGAACGGTTGATGGCCCAAGGCGTGCGCAACTATCAGCAACTGCGTGGGGCGGGACTGGACTGGCTAAGTCAGGTGGAAATCGATCCGCAGCGCATCGATGACCTGCCCCGGACCTTTTCCGGTGGCATGCAACAGCGCCTGCAGATCGCCCGCAACCTGGTGTCGAGCCCGCGCCTGGTGTTCATGGACGAACCCACTGGCGGCCTCGACGTCTCGGTGCAGGCGCGGTTGCTCGACCTGCTGCGCGGTCTGGTACGTGAACTGGATCTGGCGGTGGTGATCGTCACTCACGATCTGGCGGTGGCACGGTTGCTGGCTGATCGCTTGATGGTGATGCGCCGCTCGCGGGTGGTGGAAACCGGGCTCACCGATCAGATCCTCGACGACCCGCAGCACCCTTACTCTCAACTGTTGGTGTCTTCGGTGTTGCAGCCATGATGAATACCTTGATCGAGGTCCGTGACCTCTCGAAAACTTTCACCCTGCATCAGCAGAACGGCGTGGTCCTCAATGTGCTGCGCGGGGTGGATTTCAATGTGGCGGGCGGCGAATGTCTGGTGCTGCACGGCCAGTCCGGCGCCGGTAAAAGCACCTTGCTGCGCACCCTGTATGGCAACTACCTGCCGGCGGGCGGCAGCGTCCGCGTGCAGCACGACAGTCAGTGGCTGGAACTGGTGGGTGCCGAGCCTCGGGACATTCTCCAGGTGCGTCAGCGGACCTTGGGTTATGTCAGCCAGTTCCTGCGGGTGATTCCGCGAGTCGCCTGCCTGGACGTGGTGATGGAGCCGGCGCTTGCCCGTGGCTGGTCAAAGTCCCTCGCACAATCTCGAGCCGAGTTGCTGCTCAGGCGACTGAACATTCCGCAACGCCTGTGGCAACTGGCGCCCGGTACCTTCTCCGGTGGCGAGCAGCAACGGGTCAATATCGCTCGCGGTTTCATGGTGGCGTGGCCGGTGATGTTGCTCGATGAACCCACGGCTTCCCTGGATGACAGCAATCGCCAGGTGGTGCTGGAACTGATGAACGAAGCCAAGCAAGCCGGTGCCGCGCTGATCGGCATCTTCCACGACCGCGTCGCCCGCGAAGCGGTTGCCGATCGCCATCTCGACATGACGCCCGTCGCTGTGAACGACAAGGAATACGCCGATGCCCGTTGAGCAGATCCTCAGCAATGCCCAACTGGTCAGCGCTGACCGCGTGTTCTATGGCACTGTGCTATTGCGCGACGGCTTGATCGCCGACGTGGCCGAAGGCCCGAGCCGCTTGTCCCAGGCCCAGGACCTCAACGGCGATTATCTGCTGCCCGGACTGGTGGAACTGCACACCGACAACCTGGAAAAACACATGACCCCGCGCCCCGGCGTGGACTGGCCGTCGCGCCCGGCGGTACTCAGCCACGATGCGCAGATCATCGCGGCCGGCATCACCACCGTGTTCGACGCGGTGTCCATCGGTGACGTGAATCCCAAGGGCAACCGCATGCAGAAACTGCCGGCAATGCTGGAAGCGATCTCCAGCGCGTCCGACGCCGGGCTGACCCGTGCCGAGCATCGCCTGCACCTGCGCTGCGAGCTGTGCCACCCCGACACCCTGAGCGTGTTCCGCGATCTGGTGGAGCATCCGCTGGTGCAACTGGTGTCGGTGATGGACCATTCGCCGGGTCAGCGCCAATTCGTGCTGGAGTCCAAGTACCGTGAGTACTACATGGGCAAGTACCACCTGACGACGACGCAAATGGACGAATTCATCACCCTGCAAATGGCCAACTCCCGCGAGTACAGCGACCGTTATCGCGCGGCGATTGTCGAGCATTGCCTGGCCCGCGGCCTGTCGGTGGCCAGCCATGACGACGCAACCCTGGCCCACGTCGAGGAGTCGGCACGCTACGGGATGACCATCGCCGAGTTCCCGACCACCGTCGAAGCGGCGCGTGGTTGCCGGCAGCAAAACATGAAAGTGTTGATGGGCGCACCGAACATCGTGCGTGGGGGATCGCACTCGGGTAACGTGGCCGCCGCTGACCTTGCGGCCGAAGGGCTGCTGGATATTCTGTCCAGCGACTACTATCCCGCGAGCTTGTTGCAAGCGGCGTTTGCACTGGCGGCGCAGAGCGAGCGGATCGATCTGGCCGGAGCCATGCGCATGGTCAGCCTGGCCCCGGCCCGCGCCGCGGGGTTGAGCGATCGCGGCGAAATTGCCCCGGGCCTGCGCGCCGATCTGGTACAGGCACGCAGACAGGACGGTTTGCCGGTGGTCCAGCAAGTATGGCGACAAGCGAAGAGGGTGTTTTGATGCCAGGCAGGTTGATCTATCTCATCGGGCCTTCAGGTTCGGGCAAGGACAGCCTGCTGGATGCCGCGCGAGCGCGGTTGGCCGAACGCGGCTGCCGTATCGTGCGGCGAGTCATCACCCGTTCGGCGGAAGCCGTGGGCGAGGCGGCGTTGGGCGTCAGCATGCAACAGTTTGCCGAGATGCAGGCCCAAGGCGCATTTGCCCTGAGCTGGCAGGCCAATGGCCTGGCCTATGGCATCCCGCGGGAAATCGATGATTGGCTGGCGGCGGGGGACGACGTGCTGGTCAACGGTTCACGCGGGCATCTGCCGCAAACCCGTGAGCGCTATCCGGATGTGTTGGCGGTTCTGCTGACCGTGGATCAGGCAGTATTGCGCCAGCGCCTGCTGGCGCGCGGGCGTGAGTCCTTGGCCGAGATCGATCAGCGGCTGGCGCGCAATGCCCGGTTCAATGAGCGTCTGTTGGCCGATGACCCGAAGGTGCATGTACTCGACAATTCCGGACCGCTGGAGCGCACTGTCGAACACCTGCTCGCCTGCGTCGATGAGCCTGCCGCATGCGCCTGACCCTGCTGGGCACCGGCGATGCCCGACAGGTGCCGGTCTATGGTTGCCAATGTCAGGCCTGCGTGCGCGCGCGCGTCGATGAACGCTGGCGCCGACGGCCCTGCTGTGCGCTGATCGAATGCGGCGATCAGCGTTGGCTGATCGACAGCGGCCTGCCGGACTTGACCGAACGCTTCCCGCCACGCAGTTTCAACGGTGTCCTCCAGACCCATTACCACGCCGATCATGCCCAAGGGCTGCTGCATCTGCGTTGGGGCCAGGGCCTGGTGATTCCGGTGCACGGTCCGGTCGATCCGGAAGGCCTGGCGGATCTCTACAAGCATCCGGGCATTCTCGATTTCAGTCAGCCGTTCGAAGCTTTTGAAACCCGATCCTTCGGTGCGCTCAACGTTACCGCGCTGCCATTGTTGCACTCCAAACCAACGCTCGGTTATCTGCTCGAAGGCGAAGGACGTCGCATCGCCTACCTGACCGACACCGTAGGCCTGCCACCGGCCACCACGGCCTGGCTGCAACGTCAGCCGCTGGACGTGCTGGTGCTCGACTGCTCAATGCCACCGCAACCGCAGGCACCGCGCAATCACAACGACCTGAATCTGGCCTTGCAGATCATTGAAGAATTGCAACCGGAGACGGCGGTGTTGACCCATGTCGGGCATACGTTGGATGCGTGGTTGATTGAGCATCGCGGTGAGCTGCCGGGCAATGTCGGTGTGGGGTTTGATGGGGGTGTGCTGTAGGAGCTGAGCTTGCTCGCGATGGACGTCAATGATTACGCGTCCTGTCTGGATGATCGCGTTGTCCAGACCTTCTTCGCGAGCAAGCATCGCTCCTACAGTTGTGGGCCGCGTTCAGGCTTTCTTGATGAGCAACCCCTGCACATATTCCACAAACGCCCGAGCCTTGGCGCTGACCATCCTGCCCGTAGGAAAAACCGCCCAGAGGTCCTGATTCGGCAACGTCCAGTCGGTCATCACCTCCCTGACCGAACCGTCGGCCAGCTCCGGTGCAAACATCCATTCCGAGGCCATGGTCAGCCCCTGATGGGCCAGTACCGCAGCCCGCAGACCCTCGGCGGCGTTGACTCGGATACGGCCGCTAATGACGACGGATTGTTCTACGTCAGCCCTCTTGAGCGACCAGTTGGCACCGCCACTCAGGGTGTAGACGACCGCCTGGTGCTTGCTCAGGTCAGCGGGGCAGGTGGGCTCACCGTATTTTTCGAAATAGGTCGGCGTACCCAGCACCACGCGCCGGCATTCGGCGATCTTGCGGGCGGTGAGGCTCGAGTCGCTCAAGGCGCCCATGCGCAGGGCAACATCAACGCCTTCTTCCACCAGGTTGACGTTGCGATCATCGAGCATCAGGTCGATGTTCAGTTCCGGGTTCTGTTCGAGAAACGGCCCCAGGTGCGGGACGATGTGCAGCCGGCCGAAGGTCACGGCGGTGCAGATACGCAGGTTGCCGGTCAGCCCACTGGCCGCACCGCGAGCGGCGTTGTCCGCCTCGTCGGCTTCTTCGATGGCGCGCTTGGCCCGTTCGAAAAAGGCCAGGCCTGCTTCGGTGGGTGTCAGGCCACGGGTTGAGCGCAACAACAACCGCACCGCCAGACGCGATTCAATCTGTGCGATGGTTTTCGATACCGCGGGCTGACCGATATTCAGGCGCCGTGCGGCGGCGGAAAACGAGCCGGTTTCTACCACGTAGACGAAAGTTTCCATTGCGGCGAGGCGATCCATCCAAGGTCCTTATGCAGTTGTGAACGTTATCGGACCGCTTTTGTGGGAGCGAGCCGGGTCCGGGCGGCGTTCCGACGAATGCGGTCTATATCTCGATGATGATGTTGAATGTAGTGACCCTATCGCGAGCAGGCTCGCTCCCACAATGGATTGATGCTGTCAGGTGAACCTCGAACCACGACAACTCTTCAATCACACCCCGTAAAACAACCGAACGTCGAGTTGCAGGTTTTTGTGCTTGAGTAAAGATAACTCTGGAGTTACTTTTAATCATGCCGGAGCAAGGAGGCGGATGGTGCAGAGCAGGCTACTGATCAAGGAGTTGATGGAGGCAGGTTGGACATTGGATCGGATCACCGGAAGTCATCACATCTTCACCCACCGTTACAACCCATACACGATTCCCGTTCCCCATCCGAAAAAGGATTTGCCGGTCGGGACGGTCAAGAGCATCAGGAGGCGAGCCGGGCTTTTTTGCCCGCTGGCCAGTTACGCAGGAGATCCATAATGCAATATCCAATCTGTATCGAGTGGGGCGATGAGAACACCGCCATCGGTATCCAGATCCCCGATATTCCAGGCGCGGTAACCGCCGGGGATAGCTTTGAAGATGCCTACAACGCAGCGGTCGAGATTGCCCACATCCTGCTTCAGGAGATCGCGGCGGACGGGGGGACGATTCCGATGCCGACTTCCGCAGCCGAGCACCGTGGCAATCCGGAGTTTGCCGATATGGGGTGGGGGATGCTGGAGCTGGATATCTCGCCGTATCTGGGCAAGACCGAAAAGGTCAACGTGACTCTGCCGGGCTATGTGATCCAGCGAATTGACCGCTATGTGCGTGAACACAACGTCAAAAGCCGTTCGTCGTTTCTGGCGGATGCGGCGATGGAGAAGCTGGTTCGGTATTGAGTTGTGTCAGTCGAATCGCCCTCGTTGGATCGCCGCCCGGAGCCAGCTCCGGGCGGCGATCCGACGAAAGCTTTTAGCGTTTTATGCCGTCGCCAAAGAACGCTTCTCTGAAACACTCAAGAACCGCACCAACGCCACCAATGGAAACGCACTGCCCACCACGACGATCCACAACCAGCCGCCATGCTCATACACGGCACTGGCCACCGAAGAACCGAATGCCCCACCGATGAAGATGCTGGTCATGTACAGCGCATTCAGGCGGCTGCGGCTTTTGGCGTCGAGGGCGTAGACCGCGCGTTGGCCGAGGACCATGTTCATCTGCACACAGAAGTCGAGTACCACCCCGGTCACGGCCAGGCCGATAACGCTGTAGACCGGATGGATGAACGCCGGCAGGAAGCTCAGGCTGGCGAACAGCAGCGCCAGCAAGGACGCGATGCGGGTGTGGCCGGCGTCTGCGAGTCGACCGGCGATGGGCGCAGCGATGGCACCAATGGCACCGACCAGGGCGAAAATCGCGATCTGCGATTGCGACAAGCCATGATTGCGCGCCAGCTCCAGCGGCACCGCGGTCCAGAACAGGCTGAACGTGGCGAACATGCAGCCTTGGTAAAACGCGCGCTGGCGCAGAACCGGTTGCTGGCGCAACAGTGTCCAGAGCGAGCCGAGCAACTGGCCATACGACGCACTGTGATCAGGTTGGCGCTTGGGAATGGTCACGGCCAGCACGATACTGATCGCCGCCATCAGCAGCGCCGCGATCACAAACATCGCCCGCCAGCCGAGGTGGTCAGCGACCACGCTGGACACCGGTCTCGCCAACAGAATCCCCAGCAGCAAACCGCCCATGATCCCGCCGACCACGCGACCGCGAGACTCTTCCGGCGCGAGGTGTGCGGCCAGCGGAATAAGGATCTGTACCGACACCGAACTGAAGCCCACCAGCAGCGAAATCAACAAAAACACATTCGGCTGATCAGTGAATGCAGCGCCCAACAGACTGGCAATCGCCACCACCGTGGTGATGATCATCAAGCGGCGGTTCTCCAGCAAATCCCCCAACGGCACCAGAAAGAACAGGCCAAGCGCATAACCGATCTGGGTCAGCGAAACGATGAAGCTGGCCAGGGTGCTGGTCAGGCCGACGTCCGGCGCGATCAGGCCGATGATGGGCTGCGCGTAGTAGATGTTGGCCACGATCGCGCCGCAACAGAAGGCGAACAGCAGCACCATGCCTCGGGTCATTGTGGCGGTGCCGTGGGGCACCTGAGTCGCTGGATTCATAACGTATCTCGCTGAACAGAAGGGAATGCGCGCAGGCTAATGGCCTGATCAAAACGGCGGAAGAGAGATTGGAGTGATAGCAGTCATTCCATTGCGGAATGAGTGACGAGCGAGCGTGCCGTTCGCCGATGACCGTCGAATCAAAATATCAGGGGCTGATGATACATTCACTTACATCTTGTTCGATAGCGTGCTTATTTTCTCGCACATCACAAGCGACCGACCATCCGAAGAAATGCCAGCTTTTGCGCGATAGCTAAAATCTACAGGGGGATCACTTCAACGCGTCCTTACAAAGCGGGAGTATCACGATGAAAATCGTATCTTCGCTGGCGTTGGTGGTAGCGGTTGGGACGATCTCCGGATGTTCGACAGTGCCTGATCGCCAGGTCACCAACGTTCCCCTGAATGCTACTTCCATCAATGCCGGGAATATCGCCCGGCCAATCATGATGCCCGACGGGCAAACAACCGTGTTCTGGTTTGCTGTCAGTGGAGAATCCATGGGCAGCGCATTACCAGGTCGTTTGCAGGCCTACATCTACCCGGGAAGCTGTGGAAGTCTGGGTGCCAAACCCGCCTACGACATGAATGACGGCCCGAATGCGCGGTTCTATTCGCAAGCGTCCATGCAATACTTCTGGAAAAGCGCACCCGTGCCGGTCGAGACTCTTCGAGCGGGGGGCTATGCGTTGGTGGTGCGTGAAAGCCCGGCCGATGGTCACCAGGCGATTTTCTGCGGGAATCTGAGCTGAAACACCCACAGTAGTTCGGTGCTTAACCGACAAAAAAGGCGACCTCTTCAGGTCGCCTTTTTCATGTTCAGTGTTTACTGGGTATAGATCTGATCGAAAATCCCGCCATCGTTGAAGTGGGTTTTCTGCACGGTGCGCCAGTCACCGAAGGTCTTCTCCACCGACAGGAAGTCCACTTTCGGGAAGCGGTCGGTGTACTTGGCCAGCACTGCCGGATCACGCGGGCGCAGGTAGTTGGCGGCAGCGATTTCCTGGCCTTCCGGCGACCACAGGTACTTCAGGTATTCCTCGGCGGCGGCGCGGGTGCCTTTCTTGTCGACCGATTTGTCGACTACCGACACCGGTGGCTCGGCTTCGGCGGAGACGCTTGGGTAAATCACTTCGAACTGGTCGCGACCGAACTCGCGGGCAATCATTTCCGCTTCGTTTTCGAAGGTCACCAGCACGTCGCCGATCTGGTTGGTCATGAAGGTGGTGGTAGCGGCACGGCCACCGGTATCGAGCACCGGTGCTTGCTTGAACAGCTTGCCGACGAAGTCTTTAGCCTTGTTCTCGTCGCCGCCATTCTTCAGCACGTAGCCCCAGGCCGACAGATAGGTATAGCGACCGTTACCCGAGGTTTTCGGGTTCGGCACGATGACTTGTACGCCGTCCTTGAGCAGGTCTGGCCAATCTTTCAAGGCTTTCGGGTTGCCCTTGCGCACGATGAACACGGTGGCCGAGGTGAATGGCGCACTGTTGTTCGGCAGGCGCGTGACCCAGTTGTCCGGGACCAGTTTGCCGTTGTCCGCCAGGGCATTGATGTCAGTGGCCATGTTCATGGTGATGACATCAGCCGGCAAGCCGTCGATGACCGAACGCGCTTGTTTGCTGGAACCGCCAAAGGACATCTGCAAGGTGATGTTTTCGTTGTGCTGGACTTGCCAGTGTTTCTGGAACGCAGTGTTGTAGTCCTTGTAGAAATCGCGCATCACGTCGTAGGACACGTTGAGCAGGGTCGGTGCGGCCTGAGCCACGCTGGTCAGGGCCAGGCCAGCGGCCAGAAGTGAGGCGCCAAAGAGTTTTTTCACTGCGCATTCCTTGTTCGAGTACATTTTTATTTAAAGATTGAAGCAATTTGCCAGCGACTATAGCCGGGCTCGCATAGGCCTTTAAAGATTAAAAAGCTCTTTGCTTATTCCAGTTTTTTAAACAATGCATTGCCGCAACGAGAACAAAACGCGGCGCCATGTTCATGGTTGTTTTTCCGACACACCGGGCAGTCGTGTTGCAGCTGTTCGCCGCGCATGGCGTTGGCCAGTTCGGCGGTGAAAATCCCGGTGGGCACGGCGATGATCGAATAACCGGTGATCATCACCAGCGACGAAATCACCTGGCCCAGCGGGGTCTTCGGCACGATGTCGCCAAAGCCCACGGTGGTCAGGGTCACGATCGCCCAATAGATGCCTTTGGGAATGCTGGTGAAACCATGTTCCGGGCCTTCGATCACATACATCAGCGTGCCGAACACCGTCACCAGGGTGCAGACGCTGACCAGAAACACCACAATCTTCTGCTTGCTGCCGCGCAACGCCGACATCAGGTAGTTGGCTTGCTTGAGGTACGGGCTGAGCTTGAGCACGCGGAAAATCCGCAGCATCCGGATGATCCGGATAATCAGCAGGTACTGCGCATCGGCGTAATACAGCGCAAGGATGCCGGGCACGATGGCCAGCAAATCCACCAGGCCATAAAAACTGAAGGCATAACGCAGCGGCTTGGGCGAGCAATACAGGCGCAGGATGTACTCGCCGAGGAAGATAACCGTGAAGCCCCACTCGATGTAGGCCAGAACATCGGCGTAGTTCTGGTGGATGGTGTCGATGCTGTCGAGCATCACGATCACCAGGCTGGCGAGGATGATCAACAGCAAAATACCGTCGAAGCGCCGGCCGGCCTTGGTGTCGCTCTGGAAAATCATGACGTAAAGCTGTTCACGCCAGTCTTTGCTGCTGTCCATGGATAACGCCTGACTCAATGATCAGCGCAGCCTAGGTTGATTGTCCCCGTGAGCGCAAGACGCGCTGTCGACAGTGGTTTTGCCCAGCATCTGAATACCGGCGCGGATCAGCCAGCAGGCGAGAATAAAGGGTGCGGTGAGCGTGGCCAGTCCAGCGGCGGCAAAGATTGGCGTCAGCAACAGCGCCAATACGATGCCCAGCAGTGGCAGCCAGGGTTGCTGGCGTTGCGCGCTGAAGGCGAGGGCGGCCAGCACGGCGTTGTAGCCGCCCAGGCCGAGCAGGGCGGTGCCGGTCTCATGGTGCAGCAGACTGGAGCCGAGGCCGAGGAACGAGGCCATCAGCGCCCAACAGAACGCTCGACGATCGGCGATCAGCAAACCGGCGGCAATCATCGCCCCGGCCAGCGGATGGTCGAGGAACATCACTTGGCCAATACCTTTTAGCAAAGCGGCAAACAGGTTCGGTGTGTTCAGTTCGATCAGGGGTGTCGGTACCGAGGGTGTGGCGAAACACAGTAGCAACCAGCTCAGGCCCACGAACGGCGCGGTGTAGGCGGGTACGTACTGGTTGACGCGGGTACGCTTGAGCCACTGTTGAGTGATCATCGCACTCAAGCCGCCGGCAGCCAGAATCAGTGGCGGCATCATCGCCGACCACGGGAAATACAGGCTCAGTAACAGGCCAATCAATACGCCGTTGTAGCTGAACAATCCCGCCTGGCGATCGGCCTTTGCATAGTTGCGTCGTTGCGCCGTGAGCAATCCGGCGACGCCCCCTAGCAACGCACCGCCAAGCAGCGCGGGCGCAGTGAACAGGATGGCGCAAAGGCACAGCAAGCCGCAGAGCGGATGGCGCTGAAGGAATATTTGACTGAAGCCGTTGAGCAAAGCCTCGGCCCAGTCGGGGCAGTGGGTGTTGAAGTGGTTGGCAGGCATGGCAGTTCTGAAAGGTCAATGAAACCGAGTCACCTGCATCGCCAGCAGGCTGGCTCCCACACTGAATCTCTGTTCAGTCTTGATTCCGTGATCGACACAAAACCAATGTGGGAGCCAGCCTGCTGGCGATGAGGCCGGTGGGCGCTCTAGATCAACGTCTCGATACGCAGAGAGTTAGTCGACCCCGGCTGCCCAAACGGCACTCCCGCCGTGATCAATAACGTGTCGCCGCGCTGCGCCATGCCTTGGGCCTGGGCGATTTCCAGCGCCGTGGAACACACTTCATCCACCTGGCGCAGACGATCATTGACCACCGAATGCACCCCCCACGCCACGGTCAAGCGGCGCGCGGTCTGCAGGTTCGGCGTCAGGTTGAGGATCGGTACGGTTGGCCGTTCCCGCGCCGCCCGCAAACTCGACGTGCCCGATTCGCTGTAATTCACCAGCACCGCCACCGGAAGCACGTTGCTGATACGGCGGATCGCGCAGCTGATCGCATCGGAAACCGTGGCTTCGGCTTTCGGTCGGCTGACGTCGAGCTGGGCTTGATAGTCCGGACCGTTTTCCACCTGGCGGATGATCTTGCTCATCATCTGCACGGCTTCCAGCGGGTACTCGCCGGACGCGGTTTCCGCCGATAGCATCACCGCGTCGGCGCCTTCGGCCACGGCGTTGGCGACATCGGTGACTTCGGCGCGGGTCGGTGCAGGGGAGAAACGCATCGATTCGAGCATCTGCGTCGCCACCACTACCGGTTTGCCGAGCTGGCGGCAGGTACTGATGATGTTCTTCTGGATCTGCGGCACGCTTTCGGCCGGCACTTCCACGCCCAGATCGCCGCGAGCGACCATGATTGCGTCGCTCAGCTCGGCGATTGCCCGCAGCTGGGTCACCGCCGAGGGCTTCTCGATCTTGGCCATCAAAAACGCTTTGTCGCCGATCAGCGCGCGGGCTTCGCGAATGTCATCCGGACGCTGCACGAACGACAGTGCCACCCAGTCCACACCCAGTTCCAGGCCGAAGCTCAAGTCACGGCGATCCTTGGCGGTCAGCGGGCTCAGGTCGAGTACTGCTTGCGGCACGTTTACGCCTTTGCGATCCGACAGTTCGCCGCCGTTGAGTACCGTAGTGTCGATGGCGTCGGCGTACTTGGTGACCACCCGCAGGCGCAGCTTGCCGTCATCGAGCAGCAAGTCCATGCCCGGCTCCAGCGCGGCGATGATTTCCGGGTGTGGCAGGTTGACCCGGCGTTCATCGCCCGGCGTGGTATCGAGGTCCAGGCGCAGGGCCTGACCGCGCACCAGTTGCACCTTGCCCTCGGCGAACTTGCCGACCCGCAGTTTCGGGCCTTGCAGGTCCATCAAAATGCCCAGCGGATAATTCAACTGGCGCTCGACTTCGCGAATCCACTGATAGCGCTGGGCGTGATCGGCGTGATCACCGTGGCTGAAATTCAGGCGAAAGATGTTGACCCCGGCCTGCACCAGTTCACGGATGTCGTCGATCCCGCCGATGGCAGGCCCCAGGGTGGCGAGGATTTTGACCTTCTTATCAGGCGTCATGTTTAGGGCTCTCGAGAATCAGGATGGCACGGAAGTCATTGACGTTGGTGCGGGTCGGTTCGGTGACGATCAGTGCATCCAGCGCCTCGAAGTAGCCGTAGCCGTTGTTGTTGTCCAACTCGTCGCTGGCGCTCAAACCCAGTGCGGCGGCGCGGGCGTAGCTGTCCGGTGTCATGATTGCGCCGGCATTATCTTCGGAGCCGTCGATGCCGTCGGTGTCGCCGGCCAGGGCGTAGACGCCCGGCAAGCCCTTGAGGCTGTCGGTCAGGCTCAGCAGGAACTCGGCGTTGCGTCCGCCCCGGCCATTACCGCGCACGGTGACGGTGGTTTCGCCGCCGGAGAGAATCACGCAGGGTGCCGCCAACGGTTGACCGTGCTGCACCACCTGACGGGCGATGCCGGCGTGGACTTTCGCCACTTCGCGGGATTCGCCTTCCAGGTCGCCGAGGATCAGCGGGCTGAACCCGGCCTGGCGGCATTTCACCGCCGCCGCTTCCAGCGATTGCTGCGGACGGGCGATCAACTGGAAGTGACTGCGGGCCAGGCTCGGGTCGCCGGGTTTGACGGTTTCCGATTCCGGACTTTGCAACCAGGTACGCACCGAGGCTGGTACTTCAATGTCGTAGCGCTTGAGGATCGCCAGGGCTTCGGCCGAGGTACTTGGGTCGGCCACGGTGGGGCCGGAAGCGATGACCGTGGCGAGGTCGCCCGGTACATCGGAAATCGCATAGGTGTACACGGTTGCCGGCCAGCAGGCCTTGCCCAGACGCCCGCCCTTGATCGCCGAGAGGTGCTTGCGCACGCAGTTCATCTCGCCGATGGAGGCGCCGGATTTGAGCAGGGCTTTGTTGATCGACTGCTTGTCGGCCAGGGTGATGCCTGCGGCTGGAAGAGCGAGCAGCGCCGAACCGCCACCGGACAGCAGGAAGATCACGCGGTCTTTTTCGCTCAGGTCGCTGACCAGTTCGAATACCCGTTTGGCGACGGCTTGTCCCGCGGCGTCCGGGACCGGATGCGCAGCTTCGACCACTTCGATTTTTTCGCACGGCGCGCCGTGACCGTAGCGCGTCACCACCAGACCGGACACTTCTCCCTGCCAGCAACGCTCGACCACCTGGGCCATGGCGGCCGCGGCTTTACCGGCACCGATGACGATCACCCGACCGCTGCGATCGGCAGGCAGGTGGGCTTCGAGGATTTGTTGAGGATGGGCCGCGTCGATGGCTGTGGCGAACAGCTCGCGCAGGAATTGTTGCGGATCGACCGACATGGCGGGCTCCCGGAATTCTTGTTATTTGAAGGGAAGACAACTCAATCCTGTGGGAGCTGGCTTGCCAGCGATTCAGGCACTGCGGTCGTTCAGGCAGACCGCGTCGATGCCATCGCGGGCAAGCCCGCTCCCACAGAGAGCGAGCCAGGCAGGGCTTACTTCTTGTCGCGAATCGAGAAGTTCGCCATGTGTTCCAGGCCTTTGATCAGCGCCGAGTGATCCCAGTTGCTGCCACCGATGGCCGCGCAGGTGCTGAACACTTGCTGGGCGTTGGCGGTGTTCGGCAGGTTGATGTTCAGTTCCTTGGCGCCTTGCAGGGCCAGGTTCAGGTCCTTCTGGTGCAGGCTGATGCGGAAGCCCGGATCGAAGGTGCCTTTGATCATGCGCTCGCCGTGTACTTCGAGGATCTTCGACGAAGCGAAACCGCCCATCAGCGCTTCACGCACCTTGGCGGGATCGGCGCCGTTTTTCGAGGCGAACAACAGGGCTTCAGCCACCGCCTGGATGTTCAGCGCAACGATGATCTGGTTGGCCACTTTCGCGGTCTGACCGTCGCCATTGCCACCGACCAGGGTGATGTTCTTGCCCATGGCCTGGAACAGCGGCAGGGCGCGTTCGAAGGCATCGGCGTCGCCACCGACCATGATGCTCAGGGTCGCGGCCTTGGCGCCGACTTCACCGCCGGACACTGGCGCGTCGAGGTACTGCGCGCCTTTTTCGTTGATTTTGGCAGCGAAGGCTTTGGTGGCAGTTGGCGAGATCGAGCTCATGTCGATCACGATTTTGCCTTTGCCGATACCAGCGGCAACGCCGTCGGCGCGGAACAGCACGTCATCGACCTGCGGGGTATCCGGGACCATGACGATGATGAATTCGGCTTCTTGCGCGACTTCTTTCGGGTTCGCCAGGGCAACGGCGCCAGCGGCAACCAGGTCGGCGGGCGCGGCGTCGTGGTGCGCCGAAAGGAACAGGCTGTGACCGGCTTTCTGCAGGTTCGCCGCCATTGGGTGGCCCATGATGCCGGTGCCGATAAATCCGATTTTAGCCATGAGAAAATCCTCGTTTTATTACGATGCTGCAATGCAGTCTTAAAGACGCAGCAGATTCATTGTGGGAGCTGGCTTGCCAGCGATGGCGGTGTGTCAGGCAACATGTTTGTATTGTGTGCTGCCGCCATCGCGGGCAAGCCCGCTCCCACAGGGGATTGTGTTGTTCGTTCAGATCGCGTTATGGGTTTTCAACCAGCCCAGACCCGCTTCAGTAGTGGTCAGCGGTTTGTATTCACAGCCGACCCAACCCTGATACCCGATGCGGTCCAGGTGTTCGAACAGGAAGCGGTAATTGATTTCACCGGTGCCCGGTTCATTGCGTCCCGGGTTGTCGGCCAACTGGATGTGGTTGATCTCGCCCAGGTGCGATTGCAGGGTGCGGGCCAGGTCGCCCTCCATGATTTGCATGTGATAGATGTCGTATTGCAGGAACAGATTGGCGCTGCCGACCTGTTCGCGAATCGACAGGGCTTGCGCCGTGTTGTTCAGGTAGAAGCCCGGGATGTCACGGGTGTTGATCGCTTCCATCACCAGTTTGATGCCCGCCGCTTGCAGCTTGTCGGCTGCGTACTTGAGGTTGGCGACGAAGGTTTTTTCCACGGTGGCCTCGTCGACGCCTTGTGGGCGGATGCCGGCCAGGCAGTTGACCTGGGTATTGCCCAGCACCTGCGCGTAAGCGATGGCCAGGTCGACCCCGGCGCGGAACTCTTCAACGCGGTCGGGCAGGCAGGCGATACCGCGCTCGCCCTTGCCCCAGTCACCGGCAGGCAGGTTGAACAGCACTTGGGTCAGACCGTTGGCGTCGAGCTTGGCCTTGATTTCGGCAGAGCTGAAGTCGTACGGGAACAGGTATTCGACACCCGTGAAGCCGGCCTTGGCGGCCGCTTCGAAACGGGCGAGGAAATCCTGTTCGGTGAACAGCATGGACAGGTTGGCTGCGAAACGCGGCATGGTGGTCTCCCAAATATGATTGAGCTTCCCTGTGGGAGCGGGCTTGCTCGCGAAAACGGTGTGTCAGTCAACATTTGTGTTGAATGCGAAGCCGCCTTCGCGAGCAAGCCCGCTCCCACACAGGGGAAGCGATCAGCTGTTAATCGAGCAACGAAATCGCGGTCGGTGCGTCGTTGCCTACCAACGCCAGGTCTTCGAATTCGTTGACGGCGTTGATCTCGGTGCCCATGGAAATGTTGGTCACGCGCTCCAGGATAATCTCGACGATCACCGGAACCTTGAACTCCTCGATCATCTCTTCGGCCTTGCGCAGGGCAGGCGCGATGTCAGCCGGCTCGAACACACGCAGTGCCTTGCAGCCCAGGCCTTCGGCAACCGCGACGTGATCGACGCCATAACCGTTGAGTTCCGGTGCGTTCAGGTTATCGAAGGACAGCTGCACGCAGTAGTCCATCTCGAAGCCGCGCTGTGCCTGACGGATCAGACCCAGGTACGAGTTGTTCACTACAACATGAATGTACGGCAGCTTGAACTGCGCGCCCACCGCCAATTCTTCGATCATGAACTGGAAGTCATAGTCGCCAGACAGCGCCACGACTTTACGCGTCGGATCAGCCTTGACCACGCCCAGCGCCGCCGGAATGGTCCAGCCCAACGGACCTGCCTGACCGCAGTTGATCCAGTGACGCGGCTTGTAGACGTGCAGGAACTGCGCGCCGGCAATCTGCGACAGACCGATGGTGCTGACGTAGCAAGTGTCTTTGCCGAACACCTGGTTCATCTCTTCGTAAACCCGCTGCGGCTTGACCGGCACGTTGTCGAAGTGAGTCTTGCGCTGCAGGCTGGATTTGCGTTGCTGGCAGTCTTGCAGCCAGGCGCTGCGGTTTTTCAGTTTGCCGGCGGCTTGCCATTCGCGAGCGACTTCGATGAACACGGTCAGCGCAGCAGCGGCGTCGGACACAATGCCCAGGTCCGGGGTGAACACGCGGCCAATCTGGGTGCCTTCGATGTCGACGTGAATGAATTTGCGGCCTTCGGTGTACACATCGACCGAACCGGTGTGACGGTTGGCCCAGCGGTTACCGATGCCCAGCACCACGTCAGACTTGAGCAGGGTGGCGTTGCCGTAGCGGTGCGAAGTCTGCAGGCCGACCATGCCGACCATCAGCGGGTGATCGTCGGGGATGGTGCCCCAGCCCATCAGGGTCGGGATGACCGGAATCCCGGTCAGCTCGGCGAATTCCACCAACAGGTCGCTGGCATCGGCATTGATGATGCCGCCACCGGCCACCAGCAACGGACGTTCGGCCTGATCCAGCAGCGCCAGGGCTTTTTCTACCTGAATGCGGGTCGCGCTCGGTTTGGCCAGTGGCAGCGGCTGGTAGGCGTCGATGTCGAATTCGATTTCCGCCATCTGCACGTCGAACGGCAGGTCGATCAGCACTGGGCCTGGGCGGCCGGAGCGCATTTCATAGAACGCCTTCTGGAACGCGTAAGGCACCTGGCCCGGTTCCAGGACGGTGGTTGCCCACTTGGTCACCGGCTTGACGATGCTGGTGATGTCGACAGCCTGGAAGTCTTCCTTGTGCATACGGGCGCGGGGTGCCTGGCCGGTAATGCAAAGGATCGGAATCGAGTCGGCCGAGGCGCTGTACAGCCCGGTGACCATGTCGGTACCGGCAGGACCGGAGGTGCCGATGCACACGCCGATGTTGCCGGCCTTGGCGCGGGTGTAGCCCTCGGCCATGTGCGACGCGCCTTCAACGTGGCGAGCGAGGACGTGATCGATGCCGCCGACCTTTTGCAGGGCGGAGTACAGCGGGTTGATGGCGGCACCCGGGATGCCAAAAGCGGTATCAACCCCTTCACGGCGCATCACCAGAACGGCGGCTTCGATTGCTCTCATTTTGCTCATGGTTTTGTGCCTCTTTACGTTTTGTAATTGTATACAAGTGGCTTTGCGCAGAGTGTATTCACGGCGGACGGCGCAGGTCAATCCATTTTCTCAAGCGGTCGTTTCATTCGTCGGAAGCCCAATCTACTGTGGCTTTTCGTCGCATGTGGCGCTTTTCGATAATTATTGTATACAAAAAAATAATTCATTGTGTTCTATTTGTTGCATCGGGCTGCGGCACAACGAGGCAGTCCACCGGCTTTCCGAAAAACAAAATGAGGACGGCACCATGAGCGCTTTAACCTTGAAAGTCGCAGTCAACCTGGTCAACGAGGCCATCAACGCGGGGCGTGCCATTTCCGCCGCCCCCCTGACCATCGCCGTGCTGGATGCCGGCGGGCACCTGATCACCCTGCAACGCGAAGACGGCGCCAGCCTGCTGCGTCCACAAGTGGCCATCGGCAAAGCCTGGGGCGCCATCGCCCTGGGCAAAGGCTCACGCCTGCTGGCGCTGGACGCCCAACAACGCCCGGCGTTCATCGCCGCTTTGAACAGCCTGGGACAAGGCAGCGTCGTCCCGGCACCGGGCGGTGTGCTGATTCGCGATCAGGGTGGAAACGTGCTGGGAGCGGTAGGGATCAGCGGGGATCTGTCGGATGTTGATGAGCAGTGTGCGATCAATGCGATCGAGGCGTTGGGGTTGAGGGCGGATGCGGGGGTGGTGGCTTGATTAATGGTTGATTGAGTTACCGCTATCGCCAGCAGGCTGGCTCCCACAGGGATTATCTGAGTGTCAGAGATCAACTGTGGGAGCCAGCCTGCTGGCGATGACGAACGACCAGACACATCCATCTAAATGTCTGCCCCGCCCTTGGGTAATATCAGGTCTAGCCTTCTTCATGAGTTAATCATGCAAGGGGCAAAGGAATGCCTGATCTACCCGCTTCAAATCGCTTGCGCATCGGACGCTATGCCGAATCCAATCGGATTTACCTGCTGACTATCAATACACGCGACCGAGAGCCGATATTCCAAGACTTCACCTTGGGTAGAGTGGTGGTTAATCAATTTCGCTGCGCTCAGGATCAAGGCTTTGCTAATTCACTGGCCTGGGTTGTCATGCCCGATCACTTTCATTGGTTGATTGAGTTGCGGCAGGGGTCGTTGGGTGGACTGGTGCAAAGGACTAAATCGTTGACTACCAAGGCAGTGAGGCTGTCTACCGGTCGTGGTGTCAGCATTTGGCAGCGAGGTTTTCATGATCGAGCGCTGCGTCGTGAAGAGGACTTGGTAAAGGTCGCCCGGTATGTTGTGGCTAACCCATTGCGGGCGGGGCTGGTCGAGCGACTTGGCGACTATCCGTTGTGGGATGCTATATGGGTTTGATCCAAAACGGAGTCGTCCCCATCGCCAGCAGGCTGGCTCCCACAGGGGATCTCTGATGCTCGGATCCATTTGTGGGAGTCAGCCTGCCAGCGATGGGTGCGCCGCGGTCTATCAGTCCGGTTCACACCCCTTGAGCACCAACCGGATGATCGTCTGCGCCGCCGCTTCATAGTCCTCTTCATCCAGCCTGGCCTTGCCGGTGATGGCGGTGATTTGCCAGTCGAAGTCGGCGTAGGTCTGGGTCGCGGCCCAGATGCTGAACATCAGGTGGTTGGGGTCGATGGGGGCAATCTGGCCGCGGTCGATCCAGGTCTGGATGCAGTCGATATTGTGTTTGGCCTGGCCGTTGAGCTGTTCGACCAGGTCGGCGCTCAGGTGAGGGGCGCCGTGCATGATTTCGCTGGCGAACACTTTGGAGGCAAACGGCAGGTCGCGGGAGATACGGATTTTCGAGCGGATGTAGCCACTCAGCACTTCGCTGGGCACGCCGTCGGGGTTGAACGGAGTCGAGGCCTGGAGGATCGGCTCGATGATGCTTTCCAGCACCTCGCGGTAGAGGTTTTCCTTGGATTTGAAGTAGTAGTAGACGTTAGGCTTGGGCAATCCCGCCTTGGCTGCGATGTCGCTGGTTTTGGTCGCAGCGAAGCCCTTGTCGGCAAATTCCTCACTGGCGGCACGCAGGATCAGTTGTTTGTTGCGCTCGCGGATAGTGCTCATAAACCAGGTGGTTCCTTGCCTGTTCTGGCGGTTGCGCATGGTAGCACCGGCCTTTGGCGGCGCTCAAGAATGCTCCGTGCGGCGCCGGGCCGCGCTATGCTGCACGGCATTCATTGCAGAAGGAAACCCGATTCATGGCAGGAAGCAGTTTGCTGTTGCTGATCGACGACATCGCCGCCGTGCTGGACGATGTGGCGTTGATGACCAAAATGGCCGCCAAGAAGACGGCCGGCGTACTCGGCGACGATCTGGCACTCAATGCCCAGCAGGTCAGCGGCGTACGTGCCGAGCGGGAAATCCCCGTGGTATGGGCCGTCGCCAAGGGCTCGTTCATCAACAAGCTGATCCTGGTGCCGTCGGCATTGGCCATCAGTGCGTTCATTCCGTGGCTGGTCATACCGTTGTTGATGGTCGGTGGCGCTTACCTGTGCTACGAGGGTTTCGAGAAGCTCGCCCACAAGTTTTTGCACAGCAAGGCTGAAGATCAGGCTGAACATGCCGAACTGGTCGAGGCGGTGGCAGACCCTTCAGTCGATCTGGTGGCGTTCGAAAAGGACAAGATCAAGGGCGCGATCCGTACCGACTTTATTCTTTCGGCGGAAATCATCGCCATCACCCTGGGCGTCGTGGCCGACTCGGCGCTGACCCAACAAGTCGTTGTGCTCTCGGGCATCGCCATCGTCATGACTGTCGGCGTCTACGGGTTGGTGGCGGGTATCGTCAAACTCGATGACCTGGGTCTGTGGCTGACTCAAAAGCCGGGGCAGGTGGCTAAAAGCATTGGTGCAGGGATTTTGCGAGCGGCACCGTACATGATGAAAAGCCTGTCGGTGATCGGCACTGCGGCGATGTTCCTGGTCGGTGGCGGCATCCTGACCCATGGTGTGCCGGTGGTGCATCACTGGATCGAGAACGTCAGCGCGGGGGCGGGTGGTGCCGGGTTTATCGTGCCGACGTTGCTTAATGGGCTGGCAGGGATTGTGGCAGGGGCGGTGGTGTTGGTGGGGGTGATGGCTGTCAGCAAAATCTGGAAAGCGTTGAAGGGCTGAACCTGGCAGTACGATCCAATGTGGGAGCGAGCAGGCTCGCTCCCACAGTGTTTTGTGTTCGCAGGATTACTCGGCAATCTGCAACTTGCGCGACTCGGTGTACACGTAACGCACCTTCTCATACTCGAACGGCGAGTTCAGCTGGCCATAGCGGAAGCTGGTCTGATAGCGCTTGTCGACGCCACGCAGAATCCACACCTCGGGATGGTTGGAACTGACTTCGGCAACGTTGAGGAAGTTAATGGCCGATTCGGCGCTGAAATCGACCACCAGCCCGCCCGTGTCACGCAGGTTTGACGGACCGAGGATCGGCAGCACGAAATAGGCGCCGCCTGGAACACCGTAGAAGCCCAGGGTCTGGCCAAAGTCTTCGTTCTGGCGTGGCAAGCCCATGGCGGTGGCCGGGTCCCACAGGCCGGCGATGCCGATGGTGGTGTTGAGCAGCAGGCGCCCGGTAATTTCCATCGAGCGCTGGCCCTTGAACTGCAGCAGACTGTTGAGCAGGTTCGGCACGTCGCCGATGTTGTTGAAGAAGTTGCTGACACCGGTGCGCAAGAAGCTTGGCGTGATGTAGCGATAGCCATCGACCACTGGCAGGAACACCCATTGATCGAAGCGATAGTTGAAGTGGTAGACGCGGCGGTTCCACTCTTCCAGCGGGTCGTAGACGTTCAGTGCGCTGAGCGTCGAGCGCTCGAACTCGCGCTGATCCAGCCCCGGGTTGAATTTGAGTTTGCTCAACGGTTCCTTGAAGCCGTCACTGTCGACGACCACGGGGGCGTTGGCTTTACTGTTGTCGGCATTGGCAGCGGTTGCGCAGAGTAACGCGGCGATAAGCAGGAGGTATTTAGCCACGGAAAAACTCCAGCATGGCGTCGCTGTTGACGCGGTAGTTAAGGTTGCCGCAGTGGCCGCCCAGCGGGTAAACGGTCAGGCGATCACCAAAGGTCTTGCGCAGGAAACCGAGGTCTCCGGGACCGAGGATTACGTCGTCGGCGTTGTGCATGACGGCAATTTTCGGGCTGTCGTGCAGGTAGTCCTTCAGCGCATACAGGCTCACCTGGTCGATCAGTTGCAGCAGGCTGCCGCCGTCGGTACGGGCGCGCCACATCGGGATGACCTGCTCGGTGATGTAGCAGTCGAAGTCACATTGCAGCGCACGCTTGAGGTACGGCGTCATGCTGGTGCCTTCGGTGATCGGCGTTTTCGGTGGGGTGATGAGGCCGCGACGGTTGATCAGATCCGACGTGAAGGCGATGTCGGCCGCCGAGAAGCGGAACGAGGTGCCGATCAACATGGCCATCTGTTCGTTGGTCAGGTGTTGCTTGGACTGTTGGAAGTCGTAGAGCAATGCATCGTTGAGATCGATGTAGCCTTTCTGCTGGAAGTAACGGGTCAGTTTGTTCAGCACCAGCTCGTAGAAGGTGGTCGTATTGGTGATGCCCTTGACTTCCGTTTGTACAAGCTTGTCCAGGTTGGTGATTGAGGTGTACAGGTTGACCGGAGGATTGAGCAGCAACACTTTCTTGAAATTGAAACTGCGGCGGGTTTCGTCCAGATGGGCCACGAATGCCGCATCCAGCGCGCCGAGGCTATAGCCTGTCAGGTAGTACTCAGTGACCGGCAGCTTCGGGTTCTGCGCGCGCACCGCCTGCATCACCCGGTACATGTCTTCGGCGTCATCCTTGGTGATACCGGGGGTGGCAAAGCGTGAGGCGGCGCTCATGAAGTCGAAGCTGGTGGGCGATGACAATTGCACCACGTGATAGCCGGCCTTGTAGTAAAGCTTTTTCAGGTACTCATTCAGGCTGCTGTCATAGCGCGCGCCGGTGCCGGCGATCAGAAAGATCAGCGGTGCGGCTTTGTCTTGCGTGGCGATGCGATAGGTGAGTTTCTTGACCGGCCAGAAGTTGTCTGGAAGCTCGAATTGACGCTCCGGGCGCAAGGTGAGGCTGCGGTCCGACTGATCGATGTCATCGTCCAGTGGCAGGTCCGGGCGCAAATCCGGAGGCGTCGTGGCGATGGTCGCCTCGAACGGGTTGGTCAGCGGATAGCCATAACTGGCGGCATCGATATCCACCGCCAGCGCGGACGCACTCAAGATAAGGCCGCCAAACAGGGCGGCGAAGCGCAAGGAACGGAGCATGACTGGATTCCTTAAAGGAAGGTGCCGAATGAAGTTCGCAGGCTATGACCACTGGATTTGCGCCAAAGTGCCACGCATCGGCACCAAACAGGCCTAATTCGGAGTAATAGTAGCTGGACGATACACTTTGCAGCGATTGCATGACCAGTTAACAGTTGTTAGTGCTTGCGTAAGGCGGCCGGGCGATTAAGCTGGCCACCGTTTTCGCTTTATTGGAGTGCTTCATGTACCGCCGTCTGCCCGTGATTTCGCTGCTTGTTTTGCTGCCGTTGTGGCTGGCCGCCAGTTATGGCGCGCGTTATGGCTTCATGGAAGACGCGCAATGGGTGGGTATCTGCGTGGACGAGGCGAACCGTTGGGAATGTCAGGTTCGTTCGAACCTGGGGCTGATGATTCACTTTGCGATTTTGGGCTGGACTGCGTTGATCGCTGCGGTGATCGGCTTTGTGATACCAGGGCGGGCAGGGTGGTGGCTGGCGGTACTGGCGTTAGTGTTCGGGCTCCCGGCGCTGGCGTTGTACAACACGACGTTGGCGGTGTTTGCGGTGGTGATTGCGGGGTTGCGGTTGGTCAGGGCCCCACGTAGCGCCTGATAATCAGCTTTCGCGAGCAGGCTGGCTCCCACAGTTGATCTCCATCGAACACATTATTTGTGAATGAAAATCCAATGTGGGAGCGAGCCTGCTCGCGAAGAGGTTGGCAAACACGCTGAAAGCTTAAGCCTTGCGAGCCCGTAAACTCCGCCACAAAGCAGCCACCATCAACACACTCACCAGCGCCCAACCCCAGGCCTGCTGGTTCTCCAGCCCTTCGCGGTACAACTGCGGCGCAATGCCGGCGCCGATGATGAAGGTCAGCATCGCAATCTCCCGGCGCGGTGCGCTGACCGGGCGGCACAGATAGACCAGCGCCGGCACGATGAACGCCGCGCTAGGGAAGCTGCGATAACGTGGATCGAGCACCAGTTCCAGCATCGTCACTGCCGCGGCAAACCCTGTCACCGCCAACAACCAGCCAGATCGACGCTCGAGCACATTGAACGCCCGCCCGCGCCAACCGGTGCGAGGGCTCAATGTCAGCGCAGCATGGGCCAGTACCAACAGGTTCAGCGCCGTCAGCAGCGCGACCCACAGCCATTCACTGGCAAAACGCGTGGTGACGCGGGCCAGGTCACCCCAGGCGCCAATCGAGCAAGCCGCCAGGGCGCCCAGCAGCGGCAGCACCAGCGCCGCGCGAGTGCTGCGCACGCGGCCGCCGAGGATCAACGTGCCGAGGAAGATCAAGCCGCCCACCATCAGCCACTGGGACCAGTACGGTTCGTTCGACACTGGCCCGGCCAGCATACCTTTGTCCTGACGGTCGGCATCGAACAGCCCCCAGTAACCACCGACCGCACCTTCGCTGGCACGTTTCCACGGTTGGTCGAAGGCTTCGATCAGGTTGTAGTGCCAGCCTTGCTGCTCGGCCATTGCGACAAAACCACGAATGAACCTGGCTTCGTTGACCCGGCTCGGCAGGGCGGTTTTACGCTGGCGGCCTTCGCTTGGCCAGCCGGTTTCGCCGATCATCACGTCCTTGGGGGCGAACATTTTGCCGAACATATGACGAATACCGGCAACTTGCGACAAGGCAACGTCAATGTTCGAAGGATGATCTTCCCAGTACGGCAGCAGGTGGATAGTGATGAAGTCTACCGCTGGGGCGACTTCAGGGTGCTTCTGCCAGAACTCCCAAACGTCGGCATAAGTGACAGGCTGTTTGACTTGGCTTTTAACCTTTTCAATTAGCCTGACCAACTGTGATCCGGTGATCTCCTTGCGCAAAAGAGTTTCGTTGCCGACGATCACCGAGGTCACTACGTCCGCGTTAGCGTTTGCAGAAGCAATCAGCAGGTCGATTTCTTTGGCGGTGTCGACTGGATTACTGTTGACCCAGGCCCCGATCATCATTTTCAACCCATGCTTGCGCGCCAGATCGGGCAGGGCGTCGAGGCCGGTCATGGAGTAGGTGCGGATGCATTCGAAACTTTTGGCCAGCAACGCGAGGTCGGCGTCCATGCGCTCGGGGCGCAAGTTGAACGGCACATCGAACGGCGACTGGTCTTTGTCGAACGGGGTGTAGGAGGCGCATTGCAGCTTGTGCGTCGGGGTGGCAGCGTCCGGCAGGAACACCGGTTTGCCCAGGCCGTACCAAAAGCCGCCAAGGGCAAAAAGCCCCAGCAGACAGGCGAAAAGATAAGCAAAAAAAGGAAAGCGGGATGTCGCGGGCATGGTCAGGCCGTCTGGGAGCAAAGCGGCGCATGTTACCTGCATTTTCCGCGTGCTTGGTGGCCTGCATGATTTTGACATGCAAAGTTCGGGCGGATTGCCCGAGGCGTTTGTCTGGCGCGGGTTTAATGGCGTTCTGATGTCGTTTCTCGATGCCTTGAGGTCGCTGGCAGAGCAGGTCGCAATGACTGTCAGGTTGATTATCGAAGGCGTCAGTACTCCGCTGATGATCGTAAGAGTTTGCGGTGGGCGTGATGGGGGCGCTGTGCACCATAACAATACGTTGAAGCGACTCGGCACCCGTCGAGCGCAGCACTTTCGGGGAAGTAACGATGAAGATGCGACGACTTTTAGGCGCAGGTGCCGCTCTGGCACTTGCGATGGGCTCCACATTCGCCAGCGCAGCAACCCAGACCCTGAGCATCGGTTACGTTGACGGCTGGTCCGACAGCGTCGCGACCACTCACGTAGCGGCTGAAGTGATCAAGCAGAAACTCGGTTATGACGTGAAGCTGCAAGCGGTCGCTACCGGGATCATGTGGCAAGGCGTGGCTACCGGCAAACTTGACGCCATGCTGTCGGCCTGGCTGCCGGTAACCCACGGCGATTACTGGACGAAGAACAAGGATCAAGTCGTCGACTATGGCCCGAACTTCAAGGACGCGAAAATCGGTCTGATCGTGCCGGAGTACGTCAAGGCCCAGTCGCTTGACGACTTGAAGACCGACGATACCTTCAAGAAACGCATCGTCGGCATCGACGCCGGTTCGGGCGTGATGCTCAAGACCGAGCAGGCGATCAAGGACTACGACCTGACCGGCTATCAACTCAAGGCCAGTTCCGGTGCCGGCATGATTGCCGAGCTGACTCGCGCCGAGAAGAAAAACGAATCCATTGCCGTGACCGGTTGGGTGCCGCACTGGATGTTCGCCAAGTGGAAACTGCGCTTCCTCGAAGACCCGAAAGGCGTGTATGGCGCGGCCGAAACCGTGAACAGCATCGGTAGCAAAGAACTGGCAACCAAGGCGCCGGAAGTGGCCAAGTTCCTGAAAAACTTCCAGTGGGCCTCGAAAGACGAAATCGGTGAAGTCATGCTGGCGATCCAGGAAGGTGCCAAGCCTGACGCAGCCGCGAAGGATTGGGTGGCCAAACACCCTGAGCGCGTGGCTGACTGGACTAAATAAACTTCAATTTAGCGCTGCTCGCTTTTCCCTGTGGGAGCGAGCCTGCTCGCGAATGCGGTCTTTCGGTCGACTGAGATGTTGACTGACACGACGCTTTCGCGAGCAGGCTCGCTCCCACAGTTATTTATGGTGTGCTGGTAAATGGCGAAAACGTCATGTGGTTCTAAGACTAAGGTCGTCTGGAACCTGTCCTTGAGCCGAATAGAGTGGCTACGTTCCAACTCAATCTGTGCTGCGAGGATAAAAACAATGAACGACAGCATTTACCTCTCGATTCAAAACAGTCCGCGATTCAAGGAACTGGTGAGCAAGAGGGAGCGATTCGCCTGGATTCTTTCGGCGATCATGCTAGGGCTTTACTCTGGATTCATCCTTTTGATTGCCTACGGGCCGCAGGTACTGGGGGCGAAAATCAACCCTGAGTCCTCGATTACCTGGGGCATACCGATCGGTGTCGGGCTGATTGTTTCGGCCTTCATCCTGACCGGTATTTACGTACGACGCGCCAATGGCGAGTTCGACGACCTGAACAATGCGATTCTCAAGGAGGCTCAGCAATGATCCGGCGTCTAATGGCTCTTTTGAGCATCGCAGCCTTTGCACCGGGCGCCTGGGCGGCTGACGCCCTGACCGGCGCCGTGCAGAAGCAACCACTGAACACCGCCGCGATCCTGATGTTCGTGGCGTTTGTTGGCGCGACTTTGTATATCACTTACTGGGCTTCCAAGAAAAACAACTCGGCAGCCGACTACTATGCGGCGGGCGGCAAGATCACCGGTTTCCAGAACGGCCTGGCAATCGCCGGTGACTACATGTCGGCGGCGTCCTTTCTGGGTATTTCCGCCCTGGTGTTCACCTCCGGCTACGATGGCCTGATCTATTCGATCGGCTTCCTGGTGGGCTGGCCGATCATTCTGTTCCTGATCGCCGAGCGCCTGCGTAACCTGGGTAAATACACCTTTGCCGACGTGGCGTCCTATCGCCTGGGGCAAACCCAGATCCGTTCGCTGTCCGCGTGCGGTTCGCTGGTGGTGGTGGCGTTCTACCTGATCGCGCAGATGGTTGGTGCCGGCAAGCTGATCCAGCTGCTGTTCGGCCTTGATTACCATGTTGCGGTGATCCTCGTCGGTATCCTGATGTGCGCTTACGTGCTGTTCGGCGGCATGTTGGCGACCACTTGGGTGCAGATCATCAAGGCAGTCCTGCTGCTGTCCGGTGCCTCCTTCATGGCGCTGATGGTGATGAAGCACGTCAACTTCGACTTCAACATGCTGTTCTCCGAAGCCATCAAGGTTCACCCGAAAGCTGAAGCGATCATGAGCCCGGGCGGCCTGGTGAAAGATCCGATCTCGGCGTTCTCCCTCGGTCTGGCGCTGATGTTTGGTACCGCTGGCCTGCCACACATCCTGATGCGCTTCTTCACTGTGAGTGATGCGAAAGAAGCCCGTAAGAGCGTGCTGTATGCAACCGGTTTCATTGGCTACTTCTACATCCTGACCTTCATCATCGGTTTCGGCGCGATCCTGCTGGTCAGCACCAACCCGGCCTTCAAAGATGCTGCCGGCGCGTTGCTGGGCGGTAACAACATGGCGGCGGTGCACCTGTCCAATGCGGTCGGTGGCAGTATCTTCCTGGGCTTCATTTCGGCGGTAGCGTTCGCAACCATTCTGGCAGTGGTTGCCGGTCTGACCCTGGCCGGTGCATCGGCGGTGTCTCACGACCTGTACGCCAGCGTGATCAAGAAGGGCAAGGCCAACGAGAAGGATGAAATCCGCGTTTCGAAAATCACCACCATCGCCCTTGCGGTGCTGGCGATCGCGCTGGGCATCCTGTTCGAGAGCCAGAACATCGCGTTCATGGTGGGCCTGGCGTTCTCCATCGCGGCGAGCTGCAACTTCCCTGTGTTGCTGCTTTCCATGTACTGGAAAAAGCTGACCACCCGCGGTGCGATGATCGGCGGCTGGATGGGCCTGGTCAGTGCCGTGGGCCTGATGGTGCTCGGTCCGACCATCTGGGTGCAGATCCTGCATCACGAGAAGGCGATCTTCCCGTACGAGTACCCGGCGCTGTTCTCGATGATCATTGCCTTTATCGGTATCTGGTTCTTCTCGGTTACCGACAAGTCGACTGCGGCTGACAATGAGCGGGCGCTGTTCTTCCCGCAATTCGTACGCTCGCAGACTGGTTTGGGAGCGAGTGGGGCGGTTTCGCACTAAGGTTTGATGCTTATATATAAGTAACGCGGTTGTACGAGATGCCCCGGTCGAGAGATCGGGGCATTTTTTATTGGGCGGTTATCGGACATTTTAGAGGTGGGGCTTGTCTGCTGAGGTGGCCTTACAGCCGACCCAGATGGAGTTGGGCGAGTACATATCCATTCCTGCGGTAACGGCGACTTATGGTTTCGCCCTTACGGCGACTCACATTTTTTACAAGCGCCTAAAAAAGTAAGCAAAAAAACGCTCGCCCCGAGCGTCCGGCCCCTCGCTAAGGCTCGGCGTTCCTTCGCTCCGGCATTCATCCAGGGACACTGCCCTCCGGTTGGCTTCGCTGCACCTACATGCAGCGTGTTCGACTGCGTCGAGCGTCGCTGCGCGCCGATCTCCGGATGAACACCTCCTCTCAGCCTCCCGATGGGGCGGGTAGATCAAGATCAAAAGCCAAAGCATCGCGCACCTGTAGGATCGAGCTTGCTCGCGATGGACGTCAACGATCACGCGACCTGTCTGGATGAAAACGTTAGCTGTCGTTACCGAAGAGACTCAATAGGCGCACAAACAAAAACGGCCTCTATATAAATAGAGGCCGTTTCCGGTACAACCAAGACGTTATCGCAAGACAGGTCTTATTTGCGGTCTTCCAGCTTGGTGATGTCACGCGACTCGTAGCCGGTGTACAACTGGCGCGGGCGGCCGATCTTGTACGGGCTGGAGAGCATTTCTTTCCAGTGGGAGATCCAGCCGACGGTCCGCGCCAGGGCGAAGATCACGGTGAACATGCTGGTTGGAATGCCGATCGCCTTGAGGATGATCCCCGAATAGAAGTCGACGTTCGGGTACAGCGAACGTTCGATGAAGTACGGGTCGGTCAGGGCGATCTCTTCCAGGCGCATGGCCAGTTCGAGTTGCGGATCGTTGGTGATGCCCAGTTCCTTCAGCACTTCGTCGCAAGTCTGCTTCATGACGGTGGCGCGTGGGTCGCGGTTTTTGTAAACGCGGTGACCGAAGCCCATCAGTTTGAACGGATCGTTCTTGTCCTTGGCCTTGGCGATGTACTTGTCGATGTTCGAGACATCGCCGATTTCATCGAGCATGGTCAGTACGGCTTCGTTGGCGCCGCCGTGGGCAGGGCCCCACAGTGCAGCGATACCGGCGGCGATACAGGCGAACGGGTTGGCGCCCGAAGAGCCCGCCAGACGTACGGTGGAAGTCGATGCGTTCTGCTCGTGGTCGGCGTGGAGGATGAAGATCCGGTCCATGGCCTTGGCGAGTACCGGGCTGATCGGTTTGATCTCGCACGGGGTGTTGAACATCATGTGCAGGAAGTTTTCCGCGTACGACAGGTCGTTGCGCGGGTACATCATGGGTTGGCCCATGGAGTACTTGTAAACCATCGCTGCCAGGGTCGGCATCTTGGCAACCAGGCGGATCGCGGAGATTTCGCGATGCTGCGGGTTATTGATGTCCAGGGAGTCGTGGTAGAAGGCCGAGAGGGCGCCGACTACGCCGCACATGACGGCCATCGGGTGGGCGTCGCGACGGAAGCCGTTGAAGAAGGTCTTCAGCTGCTCGTGAACCATGGTGTGGTTCTTGACGGTGCCAACGAACTGGGCCTTCTGTTCTGCGGTCGGCAATTCGCCGTTGAGCAGCAGATAGCAGGTTTCCAGGTAGTCCGACTTTTCAGCCAGCTGTTCGATCGGGTAGCCGCGGTGCAACAGAATGCCGTTGTCGCCGTCGATATAGGTGATCTTCGACTCGCAGGAAGCGGTCGACATGAAACCAGGGTCAAAGGTAAAGCGGCCCGTGGCCGTCAGACCCCGAACATCGATAACATCGGGACCAACGGTGCCGGTTAAAATGGGCAGCTCGACGGGGGCTGCGCCCTCGATGATCAACTGCGCTTTTTTGTCAGCCATGTGGCCTCCTATTTATGCTTGAAATCATCAGACAGACCCCCCACGCAGGGCCCGCACCACTATAGTGAGATAAATTCGAATGTCAATTTGCCTAAAGTCTTGCTCCAGAAGGCTTTAACCCGACTTTTTTCTCGAAATTGCCTGCCATTTACGCCTTTTATACGCGTTGTGCAATCAGCTATTTGGGCTAGGTGTTTGCGTTGTCATTAGTAGCCTAACTGTCTATACTCGGCCACCGACCGCCAAGGGCTTTTGGGCCTGCTTTATTGGGGGTCGCATCCCTGGGTGGTGGTTACCTGACCAGTGCACTCCCCAACAACTTTGCCCTGATTGTTAGGGGCTCTTCAGTGTGAAAAAAAGCCGTGAAAAGCCAACGACCTGTAAACCTAGACCTAAGGACCATCAAACTCCCCATCACCGGCGTTACGTCGTTTCTTCACCGTGTTTCCGGCATCATCCTCTTCCTGGGCCTGGGCTTCATGCTTTATGCATTGGGCAAATCCCTGGGTTCCGAGGAAGGTTTTGCCGACGTGAAGGCAACCTTGACCAGCCCTCTGGCCAAGTTCGTAGCATGGGGCCTCCTGTCCGCTCTCCTGTATCACCTGGTAGCCGGTGTGCGCCACATGATTATGGACATGGGCATCGGTGAGACGCTGGAAGGCGGCACGCTGGGCTCGAAAATCATTATCGCCGTGTCTGCGGTGCTGATCATTCTGGCGGGAGTTTGGATATGGTAACCAGCGTTACGAACCTGTCGCGTTCGGGCCTCTATGACTGGATGGCACAACGTGTGTCTGCGGTTGTTCTCGCGGCTTATTTCATCTTCCTGATCGGATACATCGCTGCGAACCCGGGCATTGGCTACGACCAATGGCATGCCCTGTTCGACCACAACGGGATGCGTATCTTCAGTCTGCTGGCCCTCGTTGCCCTGGGTGTTCACGCCTGGGTTGGCATGTGGACCGTCGCGACCGACTACCTGACGCCGATGGCGCTGGGCAAGTCCGCGACCGCAGTACGTTTCCTTTTCCAGTCGGTATGCGGCGTTGCGATGTTCGCTTACTTCGTCTGGGGTGTGCAGATTCTCTGGGGTATCTGATTCATGGCTAACATTCCAACGATTTCTTTCGACGCCATCATTATTGGTGGCGGCGGTGCCGGCATGCGCGCAGCGCTGCAACTGGCGCAAGGCGGCCACAAGACTGCCGTGATCACCAAGGTGTTCCCGACCCGTTCGCACACTGTGTCGGCACAGGGCGGCATCACCTGCGCCATCGCGTCGGCCGACCCGAACGATGACTGGCGCTGGCACATGTACGATACCGTCAAGGGTTCCGACTACATCGGTGACCAAGACGCTATCGAATACATGTGTCAGGAAGGCCCGGCTGCCGTTTTCGAGCTGGACCACATGGGTCTGCCGTTCTCGCGTACCGAAACCGGCCGTATCTACCAGCGTCCGTTCGGCGGTCAGTCCAAGGATTACGGTAAAGGCGGGCAGGCTGCCCGTACTTGCGCCGCTTCCGACCGTACCGGTCACGCACTGCTGCACACCCTTTATCAGGGCAACCTGAAAGCCGGTACCACGTTCCTGAACGAGTACTACGCTGTTGACCTAGTGAAAAACCAGGACGGCGCGTTTGTTGGCGTTATCGCCATCTGCATCGAAACCGGCGAAACCACCTACATCCGTTCGAAAGCCACCGTGCTGGCGACCGGCGGTGCAGGTCGTATCTACGCCTCGACCACCAACGCCCTGATCAACACCGGTGACGGCGTCGGCATGGCCCTGCGTGCAGGCGTACCGGTACAAGATATCGAAATGTGGCAGTTCCACCCGACCGGCATCGCCGGCGCCGGTGTACTGGTGACCGAAGGTTGCCGTGGTGAAGGTGGTTACCTGATCAACAAGCACGGCGAGCGTTTCATGGAGCGTTATGCTCCGAACGCGAAAGACCTGGCGGGTCGTGACGTTGTTGCCCGTTCGATGGTTAAAGAGATCATTGCCGGCAACGGCTGCGGTCCGAACGGCGACCACGTAATGCTCAAGCTCGACCATCTGGGCGAGGAAGTGCTGCACAGCCGTCTGCCAGGCATCTGCGAACTGTCTAAAACCTTCGCTCACGTTGACCCGGTTGTTGCGCCTGTTCCGGTTGTTCCGACTTGCCACTATATGATGGGCGGCGTTGCCACCAACATTCATGGCCAGGCAATCACTCAGGATGCCGACGGCGTCGACACCATCATCCCTGGTCTGTTCGCAGTGGGTGAAGTGGCTTGCGTATCGGTTCACGGTGCCAACCGTCTGGGCGGCAACTCGTTGCTCGACCTGGTGGTATTCGGTCGCGCGGCTGGTCTGCACCTGGAAAAAGCCCTGACCGACGGTATCGAATACGACGACGCCACCGACGCCGACATCAATGCGGCCCTCTCGCGTCTGTCCGCTCTGAACGAGCGTACCGAAGGCGAAGACGTCGCCACCCTGCGCCGCGAGCTGCAAAGCTGCATGCAGAACTACTTCGGTGTATTCCGTACCGGCGAATACATGCAGAAGGGTATTGCCCAGCTGGCTGATCTGCGTACACGTATCGCCAACGTCAAGATCAACGACAAGTCGCAGGCGTTCAACACGGCGCGTATCGAAGCGCTGGAACTGCAAAACCTGCTGGAAGTGGCTGAAGCGACCGCCATCGCTGCAGAAGTGCGCAAAGAGTCCCGCGGCGCTCACGCTCGTGAAGACTTCGAAGACCGTGACGACGAAAACTGGCTGTGCCACACCCTGTACTTCCCGGGTGAGAAGCGCGTTGCCAAGCGTGCAGTGAACTTCTCGCCGAAGACTGTTCCGACTTTTGAACCTAAGATTCGGACTTATTAAGGGTGGCCGCCATGTTGCAAGTCAGTGTTTATCGTTACAACCCTGATCAGGACGCTGCGCCGTTCATGCAGGAATTCCAGGTCGATACCGGTGGTAAAGACCTGATGGTGCTGGACGTGCTGGCGCTGATCAAAGAGCAGGACGAAGGTTTCTCCTATCGTCGCTCCTGCCGTGAAGGCGTTTGCGGCTCCGACGGCATGAACATCAACGGCAAGAACGGCCTGGCGTGCATCACGCCGCTGTCCGCCGTTGTAAAAGGTAACAAGTTGATCGTTCGTCCTCTGCCAGGTTTGCCGGTTATCCGTGACCTGGTTGTCGATATGAGCATCTTCTACAAGCAATACGAGAAGGTTAAGCCATTCCTGCAGAACGACACGCCGGCTCCGGCCATCGAGCGTCTGCAGTCCCCTGAAGAGCGTGAAAAGCTCGACGGTCTGTACGAGTGCATCCTGTGCGCTTGCTGCTCGACCTCTTGCCCGTCCTTCTGGTGGAACCCGGACAAGTTCCTGGGTCCAGCTGCCCTGCTGCAAGCGTACCGCTTCCTGGCAGACAGCCGCGACACCAAGACGGCCGAGCGTCTGGCTTCGCTGGATGACCCGTTCAGCGTATTCCGCTGCCGCGGGATCATGAACTGCGTCAACGTATGTCCGAAAGGCCTGAACCCGACTAAGGCCATCGGTCACATCCGTCACATGCTGCTCTCCAGCGGCGTGTGATTCAGCTGCTGTAACTCAGCTGTTGTAAATGTAGTGCCGCTGTAAACGTAGAGGCTAAGGCGCGGGCTTCAACCCGCGTCCTGGCTATAACCAGAGCGGCAGCTTAAAAGGCTGCGGCTCTTACTTTGAAGAAATGAGACAAGCAGGGGCATCCGGGCTGGTACCCGGACTATCAGTGTGATCCTAGTGGCTTGTTTTGGTCGCTGCATTTGGACTTCTGCAAGTTTGCTCGGTGTCGACACCGGTGGTGTTCCCCTAACCGAGGGTGACCAAGCATGCAAGAAAGCGTGATGCAGCGCATGTGGAACAGCGCCTACCTATCCGGTAGTAACGCTGCCTATGTGGAAGAGCTCTACGAGCTCTACCTGCACGACCCTAACGCTGTGCCAGAAGAGTGGCGCACCTACTTCCAGAAGTTGCCTGCCGACGGCAACTCTGCCACCGATGTTTCGCACTCCACAATTCGCGATCATTTCGTCTTGCTGGCAAAGAACCAGCGCCGCGCCCAACCGGTTTCCGCCGGCAGCGTGAGTAGTGAGCACGAAAAGAAGCAAGTTGAAGTGCTGCGATTGATCCAGGCCTACCGTATGCGTGGCCACCAGGCAGCCCAGCTTGACCCGCTGGGGCTGTGGCAGCGTACTGCACCTGCAGACCTGTCGATCAATCATTACGGCTTGACCAATGCCGATCTTGATACGACCTTCCGTGCCGGCGACCTGTTCATCGGCAAAGAGGAAGCGAGCCTACGCGAAATTCACGAAGCGTTGCAGCAGACATATTGCCGCACCATCGGCGCTGAATTCACGCATATCACCGATTCCCAGCAGCGCCAGTGGTTCCAGCAGCGTCTGGAAAGCGTGCGTGGCCGTCCGACGTACTCCGCCGACATCAAGAGCCACCTGCTTGAACGCGTCACTGCCGGCGAAGGCCTGGAAAAATACCTGGGTACCAAATACCCGGGCACCAAGCGTTTCGGTCTGGAAGGCGGCGAGAGCCTGATTCCAATGCTCGACGAGCTGATCCAGCGTTCCGGTTCCTACGGCACCAAGGAAATCGTCATCGGCATGGCCCACCGTGGCCGTCTGAACGTGCTGGTCAACACCTTCGGCAAAAACCCGCGCGAGCTGTTCGACGAGTTCGAAGGCAAGAAAAAGGTCGAGCTGGGTTCCGGTGACGTTAAATACCACCAGGGCTTCTCGTCCAACGTGATGACCACCGGCGGTGAAGTTCACCTGGCCATGGCGTTCAACCCGTCCCACCTGGAAATCGTATCTCCAGTGGTAGAGGGTTCCGTTCGCGCCCGTCAGGATCGTCGCAACGATCCTACCGGTGAGAAGGTTCTGCCGATCTCCATCCACGGTGACGCGGCATTCGCCGGTCAAGGCGTGGTGATGGAAACCTTCCAGATGTCGCAGACCCGCGGTTTCAAGACCGGCGGCACCGTGCACATCGTGATCAACAACCAGGTCGGTTTCACCATCAGCAACCCGCTGGACTCGCGCTCCACCGAGTACGCTACCGACGTCGCGAAAATGATCCAGGCGCCGATCCTCCATGTAAATGGTGATGATCCGGAAGCCGTATTGTTCGTGACCCAGCTGGCCATCGACTACCGCATGCAGTTCAAGCGTGATGTGGTGATCGATCTGGTCTGCTACCGTCGTCGCGGCCACAACGAGGCGGACGAACCTAGCGGCACCCAGCCACTGATGTATCAGCAGATCACCAAGCAGCGCACCACTCGTGAGCTGTATGCCGATCGTCTGACCCAGAGCGGTGTGATGGACGCAGAACGCGTTCAGGCGAAAGTCGACGAATACCGCAACGCGCTGGACAACGGTCTGCACGTGGTGAAAAGCCTGGTCAAAGAGCCGAACAAAGAGCTGTTCGTGGATTGGCGTCCGTATCTGGGCCACGCCTGGACCGCGCGTCACGACAC
This sequence comes from Pseudomonas sp. G(2018), assembly GCF_005502415.1. NCBI lineage: Bacteria > Pseudomonadati > Pseudomonadota > Gammaproteobacteria > Pseudomonadales > Pseudomonadaceae > Pseudomonas > Pseudomonas sp. G(2018). The sequence continues at coordinate 186,425 of NZ_SCOO01000008.1, forward strand.
TCGCTTCGACCTGAAGACCCTGCAGGAACTGTCCGCCAAGCTGCTGGAAATTCCGGAAGGCTTCGTGGTTCAGCGCCAGGTTGCCAAGATCTACGAAGACCGTCAGAAGATGCAAGCCGGCGGCCTGCCGATCAACTGGGGTTACGCCGAAACCATGGCGTACGCGACCCTGGCGTTCGAAGGTCACCCGATCCGCATGACCGGCCAGGACATCGGCCGCGGTACGTTCTCGCACCGTCATGCCGTGTTGCACAACCAGAAGGATGCGGGCACTTACGTGCCGTTGCAGAACCTGTACGACGGTCAGCCACGCTTCGACCTGTACGACTCGTTCCTGTCCGAAGAGGCAGTGCTGGCGTTCGAATACGGTTATTCGACCACCACGCCAAACGCCCTGGTTATCTGGGAAGCCCAGTTCGGCGACTTCGCCAACGGTGCCCAGGTGGTTATCGACCAGTTCATCACCAGTGGCGAGCACAAGTGGGGCCGCCTGTGCGGTCTGACCATGCTGCTGCCGCACGGTTATGAAGGTCAGGGGCCGGAGCACTCCTCGGCTCGTCTGGAGCGTTACCTGCAACTGTGCGCCGAGCACAACATTCAGGTGTGCATGCCGACGACGCCGGCTCAGATCTATCACTTGCTGCGCCGTCAGGTGATTCGCCCGCTGCGCAAACCATTGGTAGTCCTGACTCCGAAGTCGCTGCTGCGTCACAAGTTGGCCATCTCGACCCTGGAAGACCTGGCCGAAGGTTCGTTCCAGACCGTTATCCCGGAAATCGATGCCCTGGACCCGAAAAAGGTCGAGCGCGTTGTTCTGTGCAGCGGCAAGGTCTACTACGACCTGCTGGAAAAACGCCGTGCCGAAGGCCGTGACGATATCGCCATCGTGCGTATTGAGCAGCTGTACCCATTCCCTGAGGACGACTTGAACGAAGTCCTGGCTCCGTACACCAACGCCAAACATGCCGTCTGGTGCCAGGAAGAGCCGATGAACCAGGGCGCGTGGTACAGCAGCCAGCACCATATGCGTCGCAGCATCAGCAACCTCAACAAGTCTCTCGTACTCGAGTACGCGGGCCGTGAGGCTTCTGCTGCACCAGCATGTGGTTACGCATCGATGCACGCCGAGCAGCAGGAACAACTGCTGCAAGACGCCTTTACCGTTTAATGCCTTCGCGCACCTGAAACCGAATTTAAGGAACCACAGATAATGGCTATCGAGATCAAAGCCCCCACTTTCCCGGAATCGGTTGCCGATGGCACCGTTGCCACCTGGCACAAACAACCGGGCGACGCCGTCAAGCGTGACGAACTGATCGTCGACATCGAGACCGACAAAGTCGTACTGGAAGTTCTGGCCACTGCTGACGGCGTGCTGGGCGCTATCGTCAAGAACGAAGGCGACACCGTTCTGTCCGACGAAGTGCTGGGCTCGATCGTTGAAGGTGGCGCTGCCGCCGCTGCTCCAGCTGCTGCCCCGGCCGCCGCTGCTCAAGCCGCTGCTCCGGCTGCCGAAGGCGAAGATGATCCTGTTGCTGCCCCGGCTGCTCGCAAGCTGGCTGAAGAAAACGGTATCAACATCGCTTCCGTTGCCGGTACCGGCAAAGGCGGTCGTGTGACCAAGGAAGACGTGGTTGCAGCCGTTGCCGCCAAGAAAGCCGCTCCGGCTGCTGCGCCTGCCAAGGCTGCCGCACCTGCCGCTGCTGCTCCGGTATTCGCTGCCGGCGACCGCGTTGAAAAACGCGTTCCGATGACCCGTCTGCGTGCCAAGGTTGCCGAGCGTTTGGTTGAAGCTCAATCGAACATGGCGATGCTGACCACTTTCAACGAAGTCGACATGACCGAAGTCATGGCCCTGCGTTCGAAGTACAAGGATCTGTTCGAGAAGTCCCACAACGGTGTGCGCCTGGGCTTCATGTCGTTCTTCGTGAAAGCCGCTACCGAAGCGCTGAAACGCTTCCCGGCTGTCAACGCGTCGATCGACGGTGCGGACATCGTTTACCACGGCTACGCTGACGTCGGTGTTGCTGTTTCCAGCGACCGCGGCCTGGTTGTTCCGGTTCTGCGTAACGCCGAGCTGATGAGCCTGGCTGAAATCGAAGGCGGCATCGCTACTTTCGGCAAGAAAGCCCGTGACGGCAAACTGTCGATGGAAGAAATGACTGGCGGTACGTTCACCATCACCAACGGCGGTACTTTCGGTTCGATGATGTCGACCCCTATCGTCAACCCGCCGCAGGCTGCGATTCTGGGCATGCACAACATCATCCAGCGTCCTATGGCGATCAACGGCCAGGTCGTTATCCGTCCGATGATGTACCTGGCGCTGTCCTACGATCACCGTCTGATCGATGGCAAAGAAGCTGTGACCTTCCTGGTGACCATCAAGAACCTGCTGGAAGACCCGGCTCGTCTGTTGCTGGATATCTGATAGAAGCAGTCGCGAGCTGCAAGCTACAAGCTGCAAGTAAAGGCAGTTTGGCTTGTGGCTTGCGGCTTGAAGCTTTTCGCTCAAGAGGATTTTTTGAATGTCGCAGAAATTTGACGTAGTAGTGATCGGTGCGGGCCCTGGCGGCTATGTTGCTGCCATCAAGGCCGCGCAACTGGGTCTCACCACGGCCTGCATCGAGAAGTACACCGACAAGGAAGGCAAACTGGCGCTGGGCGGTACCTGCCTGAACGTCGGCTGCATTCCGTCGAAAGCCCTGCTGGACAGCTCGTGGAAATTCCACGAAGCGCAGGATGGCTTCGCGATCCACGGCATCAACCACGCTGGCGTGACCATGGACGTGCCAGCGATGGTCGGCCGCAAGGCCAACATCGTCAAAGGTCTGACCTCCGGCGTTGCAACCCTGTTCAAGGCCAACGGCGTTACTTCGATCCAGGGCCACGGCAAGCTGCTGGCCGGCAAGAAAGTCGAAGTCACCAAGCCTGACGGTTCGGTTGAAGTCATCGAAGCCGAAAACGTGATCCTGGCTCCAGGTTCGCGTCCGATCGACATTCCACCGGCTCCGGTCGACCAGAAAGTGATCGTCGACTCCACCGGCGCACTGGAATTCCAATCCGTTCCTAAGCGTCTGGGCGTGATCGGCGCTGGCGTGATCGGTCTGGAACTGGGTTCGGTCTGGTCCCGCCTGGGTGCTGAAGTGACTGTCCTGGAAGCCCTGGACACCTTCCTGATGGCAGCCGACACAGCCGTTTCCAAGGAAGCGCTGAAAACCCTGACCAAGCAGGGTCTGGACATCAAGCTGGGCGCTCGCGTGACCGGTTCGAAAGTGAACGGCGACGAAGTCGTTGTGAACTACACCGATGCCAACGGCGAACAGAACATCACTTTCGACAAGCTGATCGTATCCGTTGGTCGCCGTCCGGTGACCACTGATCTGCTGGCCGCCGACTGCGGCGTGACCCTCGACGAGCGCGGTTTCGTGCACGTTGACGATCACTGCGCCACCACCGTACCGGGCGTTTACGCCATCGGTGACGTGGTTCGCGGCATGATGCTGGCGCACAAGGCGTCGGAAGAGGGCATCATGGTTGTCGAGCGCATCAAGGGCCACAAGGCCCAGATGAACTATGATCTGATCCCTTCGGTTATTTATACTCACCCGGAAATCGCGTGGGTCGGTAAAACCGAGCAGGCCTTGAAAGCTGAAGGCGTAGACGTTAACGTCGGCACCTTCCCGTTCGCAGCCTCTGGCCGTGCCATGGCTGCCAACGATACCGGCGGTTTCGTCAAGGTCATCGCAGATGCCAAGACAGACCGCGTATTGGGCGTCCACGTGATTGGCCCAAGCGCTGCCGAACTGGTTCAGCAGGGCGCGATCGGTATGGAATTCGGCACCAGCGCTGAAGATCTGGGCATGATGGTTTTCTCCCATCCGACCCTGTCTGAAGCCTTGCACGAAGCTGCTTTGGCAGTGAATGGCGGCGCCATCCACATCGCCAACCGCAAGAAGCGTTAAGACAATAAGAAACCACGGCGGTATCGGCCCGTCGTGAGCCTTGCGTGCAAGACTCACCGCGGAATGTCCGCTGGACGCAGTCTTGCGTAGCTGCACCGGGTATCCGGAAAGGCTACGCAAGCAGCAGTCACAGGTGGTGCGGCACTTGAACAAGTGCAGCACCGAATGCGCAGTACCTAACGAAGACGGTAATAAGCATGAATCTTCACGAGTATCAGGGTAAGCAGCTGTTCGCTGAGTACGGCCTGCCAGTATCCACCGGTTACGCGGTAGACACCCCGGAAGCAGCAGCAGAAGCTTGCGACAAAATCGGCGGCAGCGAGTGGGTTGTCAAAGCCCAGGTCCACGCCGGTGGTCGCGGTAAAGCGGGCGGCGTAAAGCTGGTTCGCAACAAAGAAGACGCCAAAGCCTTCGCACAGCAGTGGCTGGGCAAGCGTCTGGTGACTTACCAGACTGACGCCAACGGTCAGCCAGTCACCAAGATCCTGGTTGAATCGTGCACTGATATCGCTAAAGAGCTGTACCTGGGCGCTGTCGTTGACCGTTCGAGCCGTCGCATCGTGTTCATGGCTTCCACCGAAGGTGGCGTGGACATCGAGAAAATCGCTCACGACACTCCAGAAAAAATTCTGAAAGCCACTATCGATCCATTGGTTGGCGCTCAGCCATTCCAGGGTCGCGAGCTGGCATTCCAGCTGGGTCTGGAAGGCAAGCAAGTTGCCCAGTTCGCCAAGATCTTCGTGGGTCTGGCCAAACTGTTCCAGGATCACGATCTGGCCCTGCTGGAAGTGAACCCGCTGGTGATCAAGGCTGACGGCGATCTGCACTGCCTGGACGCCAAGATCAACATCGACGCCAACGCCATGTACCGTCAGCCTAAGCTGAAGACTTTCCACGATCCGTCGCAGGACGATCCGCGCGAAGCGCACGCTGCCAAGTTTGAACTGAACTATGTAGCGCTGGAAGGCAACATCGGTTGCATGGTCAACGGTGCCGGTCTGGCCATGGGTACCATGGACATCGTCAACCTGCACGGCGGCAAGCCAGCCAACTTCCTCGACGTGGGCGGCGGTGCTACCAAAGAACGCGTTACCGAAGCTTTCAAGATCATCCTGTCCGACACCAACGTCGCTGCAGTATTGGTCAACATCTTCGGCGGCATCGTTCGTTGCGACATGATTGCCGAAGGCATCATCGGTGCAGTGAAAGAAGTCGGCGTGAAAATCCCGGTTGTTGTTCGCCTTGAAGGCAACAACGCTGAGCTGGGCGCTAAAGTACTGGCAGAAAGCGGTTTGAACATCATCGCTGCTACCAGCCTGACCGACGCTGCTCAACAAGTTGTCAAAGCTGCGGAGGGCAAATAATGAGCGTCCTGATCAATAAAGACACCAAAGTTATCTGCCAGGGTATTACCGGTTCGCAAGGTAGTTTCCACACCCAGCAAGCCATCGAGTACGGCACCAAGATGGTGGGTGGTGTAACTCCAGGCAAAGGCGGCACCGAGCACCTGGGTCTGCCAGTGTTCAACACCGTGAAAGACGCCGTAGCTGCCACTGGCGCCACCGCCAGCGTGATCTACGTTCCGGCTCCTTTCTGCAAGGACTCGATCCTGGAAGCTGCTTTCGGCGGCATCAAGCTGATCGTGTGCATCACCGAAGGCATTCCTACCCTGGACATGCTGGATGCCAAGGTCAAGTGCGACGAGCTGGGTGTTACCCTGATCGGCCCTAACTGCCCAGGCGTGATCACTCCAGGCGAATGCAAGATCGGCATCATGCCAGGTCACATTCACTTGCCAGGCAAGGTCGGTATCGTTTCCCGTTCCGGCACCCTGACCTACGAAGCTGTGAAGCAGACTACTGACGCCGGTTTCGGTCAGTCGACTTGCGTCGGCATCGGTGGTGACCCGATCCCGGGTTCGAACTTCATCGACATCCTGAAACTGTTCCAGGAAGACCCGAAGACCGAAGCAATCGTGATGATCGGTGAGATCGGCGGTTCGGCTGAAGAAGAAGCGGCTGCCTACATCAAGGCACACGTGACCAAGCCGGTTGTTTCCTACATCGCTGGTGTGACTGCTCCTCCGGGCAAGCGCATGGGCCATGCTGGCGCAATCATCTCTGGCGGCAAAGGCACTGCAGACGAGAAATTCGCTGCTCTGCAAGACGCAGGCGTTAAAACCGTGCGTTCGCTGGCAGACATCGGCAAGGCCCTGGCCGAGCTGACTGGTTGGGCAGTCAAGTAAGCCTCGCGCTTAACTGACGCTTTACCAAACAAAGGCCACCTTCGGGTGGCCTTTGTCGTTTTCGGGGTTTTTGATGGCAGGGCGGACGCCATCGCGGGCTTGCCCACGAAGGCTGACTTACAGGCGGCGCCCAATTACATGCAAAAACGCGACACGAAAATGTCGTAGATCGGAATGTTCGCCCTCTAACAGTGCGTTTCACGGCCAAATTCGTTAGGCTAGCCGCCATTTTTGCGTCCGCCGCCCACAAGGCAGCTACGCGCTAAACGGGTCAGTCCCATACGGACCGACTGCATTTCCCTCATCCATAAGGGAAACCCCTCTCTAAATTCCGATTCAATAGTGTGGTATTTCCTTAATGAAAGTGTTGAAAGGTCAGGACATCCTGGCACTTGGTTTTATGACGTTTGCCCTGTTCGTCGGGGCCGGCAATATCATTTTCCCGCCTATCGTCGGTTTGCAGTCCGGGCCTAACGTCTGGATGGCGGCGCTGGGCTTTCTGGTCACGGCGGTAGGTCTGCCGGTGATCACCGTTGTCGCGCTGGCCAAGGTCGGTGGCGCGATGGACGCGTTGAGCAGCCCGATCGGTAAGCTGGCCGGTGGCCTGCTGGCGGCTGCGTGCTACCTGGCCGTTGGTCCACTGTTTGCCACGCCGCGTACCGCTACCGTGTCGTTCGAAGTGGGCCTGGCACCGCTGACCGGCGAAAGTCCGCTGGCGCTGTTCCTCTACAGCTCAGTGTATTTCCTGCTGGTGTTCTTCATCTCGCTCTATCCAGGCCGTCTGCTCGATACCGTGGGTCGTTTCCTCGCACCGTTGAAGATCATCGCTCTGGCGGTACTGGGCATTGCGGCATTCGCTTTGCCGGCGGGTGATATTGGTCAGGCAACGCCTGAATACGTTGCAGCACCGTTCTCCCAGGGTTTCATCAACGGTTACCTGACCATGGATACTTTGGGGGCGCTGGTATTCGGCATCGTTATCGTCAACGCCATCCGCTCCCGCGGCGTCGAATCGCCGGCGCTCATCACCCGTTACGCGATCATTGCCGGCCTGATTGCCGGCGTGGGCCTGGCGCTGGTGTATGTCAGCCTGTTCCGGCTTGGTTCCGGCAGCCATGAAGTGGCCGCCGGCGCGACCAACGGTGCGGCGGTGTTGCACGCCTACGTGCAACACACCTTCGGCTCCCTGGGCAGCGGTTTCCTGGCAGTGCTGATATCCCTGGCGTGCCTGGTGACGGCTGTGGGCCTGACCTGTGCCTGCGCGGAATACTTCAGCCGCGTACTGCCACTGTCCTACAAGACCCTGGTGATCATCCTCGCGGCGTTCTCGCTGCTGGTGTCTAACCTGGGCCTGACCAAGCTGATCGCCTTCTCGATCCCGGTACTGACCGCGATCTACCCGCCGTGCATCGCCCTGGTGGCCTTGAGCTTCTGCAAGGACTTCTGGCATGAGCAGGGCCGCATTGTCGGTCCGGTGATGCTGGTGACTTTCATCTTCGGCTTGATCGATGCCCTCAAGGGCGCCGGCCTGGCAGACTGGATGCCGACTCAGCTGGCTCACTTGCCGCTCAGCGAGCAGGGCCTGGCGTGGCTGGTGCCTTCGGTAATGACCCTGGTGGTCGCCGTGGCCTGCGATCGCTTGCTGGGCAAGCGCGAAGAAGCGCTGGCTTAAGCTTCACTGGCCCGTCACGAGCGGGCTTTTGAGCTGCTCTCTAAAAAAAATGGAAATGCCCCGTATCAATCGATGCGGGGCATTTTTTTTGTGAGGGATGCGGTGTCTTTTCCGTTGAGCTAACGTCGAACCACTGCAACACCATGTGGGAGCGAGCCTGTTCGCGAAGCCGTCGCTTCATTCAACGCAAATGTTGATTGATCTACCGCTTTCGCGAGCAGGCTCGCTCCCACAAGGTTTGAGTGTTCCGTTACTACATCACAAGGACCTGCATGTCGTTCATCCAAGCCAACCTGATCCACATCCTCGCCGCGCTCTGGTTCATCATCTGCTGGGGGGGATACACCCGCTATGCCACATGGAAGGGCCGCGACACTGCCTGCCTGGCCAGCGTTCTGCATCTTTACCGCGAAGACTGGATGCGCCGCATGCTGCTGCGTGACAACCGCATCGCTGACGCCAGCGTGATCGGCAACCTGGAGCGCAATGCCTCGTTCTTTGCCTCCAGCACTTTGATTATCCTGGCCGGCATTCTCACAGTACTCGGAGCATCAGAAAGGGCCGTTTCGTTGCTGGCGGATATCCCGATGGTGCAACAGGCTTCCCAGGGCATGTCGGAAATCAAGTTGCTGTGCCTGGCACTGGTGTTCGTCTACGCGTTCTTCACGTTCAGCTGGTGCATGCGTCAGTACAACTTCGCGGCCATTCTCGTGGGTTCGGCGCCGATGGTCGGTGAGCGCCATGTCTCCGAACAGGAGCGCAAAGCCTTCGCTACCCGTGCAGCCCGTGTCATCTCCATGGCCGCCAACCAGTTCAACTTCGGCCTGCGTTCTTATTACTTCGGCATGACGATGCTGGCCTGGTTCGTCAGCCCCTGGTTGTTCATGTTGATGAGTGCCGGCGTTGTGTTCGTGTTGTATCGCCGCGAGTTTCACTCCGACGTTCTCGACGTGATGGTCTATACCCCTACAGAGGCGCCGTTGCCCGAGGTGAGTAAAGAGGTCGCTTGATGAGTATTCCGTTCTGGTGTGTGTTTATCAGTGCCGTGCTGATTTACGTGGCGCGCATGCCCGTGACGACGGCCATGAAAGAGCAGGGTGGTTACAACAATCACCTGCCGCGCCAACAGCAGGCGCAACTCACCGGTTTGGGTGCCCGCGCGGTGGCGGCACACCAGAATAGTTTCGAAGCCTTCATATTGTTCGCTGTGGGTGTGTTGATGGCGCATACCACGCAAACGGAAGGATGGCTCATCGACTTGCTGGCGATCATCTTCGTGATCACGCGAGTTATCTACTTGGTGTGTTACTGGAAAGACTTGGCGTGGCAGCGCAGTCTGATTTGGCTGGTGGGTTTAATCTGTTCGCTATTGCTGATGATTAGTCCGACTTTTCGAGCGATTTTGCTCTAGCGCGTACAGTGCATTCAAAACTGCAGGCAAAAGAAAACCCGCACTTGGCGGGTTTTCTTTTGTCACGCTAAAAACCGGATTAGTTCTTAGGTGCTTCCGGCGCGGCTTCTTTTGCCGCTGCTTCGTTCGATTCAGCCTGAGCTTTGGCGGCTTCGGCGTTTTCTTTCGCCGCCTCGTTCACTTTATCCTGAGCCTCGCTCATTTTTTCCTGAGCTTGTTCAGCATGTTGGGTAGCGTCTTGAGCTTTGTCCTCGGATTTTTTATCGCAAGCAGCGAGACCGAGGGAAGCGGTCAACATCAAGGCAATAGCTAAAGTCTTACGCATGGGGTGTTTCTCCTGATGGAAAGTATCTTACTGGCCTTTCGAGCGCAGGCATCAGGGTTAAGTTCCTCACGTCGTTCAGATATATAAGTTTGTTCTAACGTGGAACTTTTTTCAGGGGCGTTAATACGTTGCCGGACTATTAAACAAGAGTTTTTATCAAATGGCTGAAAATCCCCTTTTTGAGCGCGCTAAGCGATTTCTGTCAGCGCTGCGCCATTGTCAGGTCCTCGGGCTGCACGTTCACAGCGCCAGCAGTGAAGGACTCACAGTGGTTCTGCCATACAGCCCGCAGATCGTCGGCAACCCACAGACCGGCGTGATCCACGGCGGCGCATTGACCACGCTGATGGACACCGCTTGCGGCATGTCCACGCTCTGCGTGCTGCCGGAATTCGAAGTCTGCCCGACCCTCGATCTGCGCATCGACTACATGCATGCCGCCGAGCCCCATAAAGATGTCTATGGCTTTGCCCAATGTTACCGGGTGACCACCGACGTGATTTTCGCCCGCGGCTTTGCCTATCAGGATGACCCCGAACAACCGATAGCCCACGTGGTGGGCACCTTCATGCGCATGGGCAAGGGCATCAAGGGCACCAAAGGCTTTGGTGGTGCCATCGCTGGAGACAAGAAATGACCGACACGTTCAAGGAGCAACTGCGACAGGCCCATGCACAGGGTGATTACGCCTCGCTGCTGCAACTGATGCCCTACGCCACGCTGATCGGAGTGGAATGCTCACGGGTAGGGGATGAATTGCTGTTTCGTCTGCCGGCCAACAAGGACAACATCGGCAACCCTTTATTGCCTGCGATCCACGGCGGTGTGATTGCCGGTTTCATGGAGCTGGCTGCGGCGATGCACCTGCTGATCGCTACCGGCTCGCCGGGCGTGCCGAAGATTATCGACTTTTCCCTCGATTATCTTCGTACCGGGCAGTTCCGCGATACCTGGGCCCGATGCCAGGTGTGCCGCCAGGGACGCCGGGTGGCCAACGTGGCGGTTACGGCCTGGCAAACCACCGAAGGTGAGGCCATCGCTACGGCCCGGGCACATTTCAAACTCGAGGAGCCCTTGAAATCCTGAATGGAGCCCCCAACTCTGATGACAACCCGCCGCCGACCCTCAAGGTCGCGGCTTATGCCATCTGATTGGAGTTTGATGACCATGAGTGTGGAAACTCAAAAGGAAACCCTGGGCTTCCAGACCGAGGTAAAGCAGCTGCTGCACCTCATGATCCATTCGCTGTATTCCAACAAGGAAATTTTCCTTCGCGAACTGATCTCGAACGCCTCTGACGCTGTAGACAAATTACGTTTCGAAGCGCTGGCCAAGCCTGAATTGCTGGAAGGTGGTGCTGAGCTGAAAATCCGTGTGAGCTTCGATAAGGACGCCAAGACCGTCACGCTCGAAGACAACGGCATCGGCATGAGCCGCGAAGATGTGATCACCCACCTGGGGACCATCGCCAAGTCCGGCACCGCCGATTTCATGAAAAACCTGTCGGGCGATCAGAAGAAAGACTCGCACCTGATCGGTCAGTTCGGTGTGGGTTTCTATTCTGCGTTCATCGTCGCCGACAAGGTCGACGTATTCAGCCGTCGTGCCGGCAGCCCGGCCAGCGAAGGCGTGCATTGGTCGTCCAAGGGTGAAGGCGAGTTCGAAGTCGCCACCATCGACAAGGCCGAGCGCGGCACCCGCATCGTGCTTCACCTGAAATCCGGCGAAGACGAGTTCGCCGATGGCTGGCGCCTGCGTAACATCATCAAGAAGTACTCCGACCACATCGCCTTGCCGATCGAGCTGCCGAAAGAAGTGGCAGCTGCCGAAGGTGAAGAGAAACCGGCCGTTGAATGGGAAACCGTCAACCGCGCCAGTGCCCTGTGGACTCGCCCTCGCACTGAAGTGAAGGATGAGGAATACCAGGAGTTCTACAAGCACATCGCTCACGACTTCGAAAACCCGCTGAGCTGGAGCCACAACAAGGTCGAAGGCAAGCTGGAATACAGCTCGCTGCTGTATGTACCGGCTCGTGCGCCGTTCGACCTGTACCAGCGTGAAGCGCCGAAAGGCTTGAAGCTCTACGTGCAGCGCGTGTTTGTCATGGATCAGGCCGAGTCGTTCCTGCCGCTGTACCTGCGCTTCATCAAGGGCGTGGTCGACTCCAACGACCTGTCGCTGAACGTGTCGCGGGAAATTCTGCAGAAAGACCCGATCATCGACTCCATGAAATCGGCGCTGACCAAGCGCGTGCTGGACATGCTGGAAAAACTGGCGAAGAACGAGCCTGAGCAATACAAAGGCTTCTGGAAGAACTTCGGTCAGGTCATGAAAGAAGGCCCGGCAGAAGATTTCGCCAACAAAGAGAAAATCGCCGGCCTGCTGCGTTTCGCCTCGACCAGCGGTGATGACGGTGAGCAGGTAGTCGGCCTGGCCGAATACCTGGCACGCGCCAAGGAAGGTCAGGACAAGATTTACTACCTGACCGGCGAAACCTACGCTCAGGTCAAGAACAGCCCGCACCTGGAAGTCTTCCGCAAGAAAGGCATCGAAGTGCTGCTGCTGACCGACCGTATCGACGAGTGGCTGATGAGCTACCTCAGCGACTTCGACGGCAAGAGCTTTGTCGATGTGGCTCGTGGTGACCTGGACCTGGGCAACCTGGACTCGGAAGAGGACAAAAAAGCCGCGGAAGAAGTCGCCAAGTCCAAGGAAGGTCTGGTCGAGCGTCTCAAGACTGCACTGGGCGAATCCGTTGCTGAAGTGCGGGTGTCCCATCGCCTGACCGATTCCCCGGCGATCCTGGCCATCGGCGAGCAAGACCTGGGCCTGCAAATGCGCCAGATCCTGGAAGCCAGCGGTCAGAAGGTTCCGGATTCGAAGCCGATCTTTGAATTCAACCCGGCTCACCCGCTGATCGAGAAGCTCGACAACGAGCAGAGTGACGAGCGCTTCGGCGACCTGTCGCACATCCTCTTCGATCAGGCGGCCCTGGCGGCCGGCGACAGCTTGAAAGATCCGGCGGCGTATGTGCGTCGTCTCAACAAGCTGCTGGTTGAACTGTCGGTTTAACTGCGTTGTAGAAAAACCCGCTTCGGCGGGTTTTTTCATTCTGGTGTTCAAAAATCAGGAGTCAGAAATGAGTCAAATCACTGTACGTTCCGTTGTCTACCAGATTGACGGGCAGGCTTACGAGAGCCGCCTGGCTTTCGACACCGACCATAAAGGTGTGCGCCCTGGTCTGCTGATGGCGCCGAACTGGATGGGCGTCGGTGCCGGCGCCGAGGAGATTGCCAAGTCGGTGGCGGCCAAGGGCTACGTGGTGCTGATCGCGGACCTCTACGGCCAGTCGGTTCGTCCAACCAACAACGACGAGGCGGGCGCGGCGATGATGCCGCTGAAGAATGACCGGGCACTGCTGCGCAAGCGCATGCAAGTGGCTTTTGAACAGTTGCAACAGCAGGGCGAGGCGCAGGTCGATACGTCGAAACTGGCGACCTTCGGCTTCTGCTTCGGTGGTTGCTGCGCCCTGGAGTTTGCCCGTACCGGTGCACCGGTCAAGGCGGCGGTGTCGTTCCACGGCACCCTCGATACTCCGGACGTCAACGATGCGAAAAACATCAAGGGCTCGGTATTGGTGCTGCACGGCGCTTCCGATCCATTGGTGCCGAAAGAGCAGTTGCCCGCCTTCGAAGAAGAAATGAACGCTGCCGGTGTGGATTGGCAGTTGCTGAGCTACGGTGGGGCTTTCCACTCGTTCACCGACCCGCATGCCAAGGTTCCGGGGATGATGATGTACGACGCGAAGATCGCCGCCCGGGCATTCGCTTCGATGCACAATCTGCTGGATGAAGTGTTCAAGGGTTGACCACTTTTTTGCCGCTATAGGGTCGGTGTTAGTGCCGGCCTCTTCGTCGGAGCGCCACCCGGAGCCGGCTCGCTCCCACATTGGAATGCATTCTTCTGTGGGAGCGAGCCTGCTCGCGAAGGCGGTGTGATTCACACCGAAGACAGTTACAAAGGAGTGGGCTCGCTTCGCTGTTTTGGCAGCTCGATCCGCTCAACTTCCCCCGGCACTGTCGGCCAATCCCCGGCCGCCCAGCGACGGCGCGCTTCGTCGATCAGCGCTGGATCGCTTGCCACAAAATTCCAGTTGATCCGCCGCGGACCGTCCAGCGGTGCTCCGCCAAACAGCACGGCATGACAATCGCTCTCGGCGAACAGCGTCATCTCTTCACCGACGGGCAGCACCACCAGCGAGTGTGGTTCTATCAATTCACCTTCCAGTTGGACCTCGCCGCTCAACACATAGAGCGCACGTTCTTCATGTTCGGTGGGAATCAGCAAGGACGTCGCCGTTTGCAGGTGCAATTCGGCATACAGCGTAGGAGAAAGCACCGGCACCGGCGATTCCAGGCAAAAGCCTGACCCGGCAATCATGCGGATCTTTACGCCAAGGTTTTCACTGACCGGCAGGGTAGACGCGGGGTGGTGGCTGTAATGGCCCGGACCCTGTTCATGGTCCTTGGGCGAGGCCAGCCAGATTTGCAAGCCGTGCATCGTGAAACCGCTTTCCTTCAGGGCTTCGGGCGTGCGCTCGACGTGGGCGATGGCGCTGCCGGCGGTCATCCAGCTGACATCCCCGGCGTTGACCACTTGATCCGAACCGAGGCTGTCCTTGTGCTGGAGTTGCCCCTCAAACAGGTAGGTGAGCGTGGACAGGCCAATGTGCGGATGCTGTCGGATGTTCATGCCATCTCCCGCGGCGTAGCGGGTTTGCAGCATGTGGTCGAAAAATACGAAAGGCCCGACATTGCGGCATTTGGCGGATGGCAACGGGCGAAGAATCGGCTGGCCTTCGACATCTTCGGCGCGGGGGCGGATCACGAGCGGAGTGTTCATGGTGCGTTCCAGACTGAGCGGGTGATGCGGTCGAGCATAACCCGCTTGCGCAGCCCTTGCCGCTATTGGCTGAACGCACCTTCGGATAAATGAGTTTCGATGCTGACTTCGCTGCTGGTCATCAGTTTGTGGATCGGGCAGCGATCGGCCACGCGGTGCAGCTCGTCACGTTGTGCATCGGTCAGCACGCCCTTGAGGGTCAGTTTGAGGTGCAGCGCGTATTTGCCCTTTTGCTCTTCACTGTTGTCGCGTTTGACCTCGACGCCGACACCAGTCAGCGGGATGCCCTTCTTCCTGGCATACAGCTTGAGGGTCAGGGCTTTGCAGGCGCCCAGCGCAGCATCGAAGTAATCGTGGGGTTCCGGCGCCGAGCCTTCACCTCCCGCGGATTCAGGCACATCGGCAAAGAGTTCGTGGTCATCGATCTGAACGGTATGGCGAAAACCTTCGGCGGAGACGGTATTGACGGTAACAGTCATGGGAAACCTCACAGGCAACAGGAAACGTCATTCGATCAAAAAAGACCTTGAAGGTATAGAGCATTCCTCTTGAGGCGCGTTCCGCTTTCATTGCCGAATGCCGGGCGAAAAAAAGCCCCGCGATTGCGGGGCTTCGTCGTGTCAGTAGCTCAACTGCCTTTGACAGTCTTGCCGTTGACCTTGCCGTCCAGGAGCATGATGTTGTACTCCTTGCCGTCGGTTTCGACCTGTTGCAGGCGGACCAGCAGGTAGTCCCAATCCTTGGCGAACCAGAGCACGGTGATGCGCTTGCTTTGTGTCGGGTCACGCACGCGTTCGACCTTGATCGCTTCGATCTGGCCGGCTTTTGTGTCGACCTTTTCTGAACCCAGCACGCGGAAGTCATAGGTGTCGACTTCGCCATCATCCACGACTTGATAGCTCATGCTCTTCTTGCCGGCGGCCACGTCATGCTGCAGTGCCAGCTGATAGGTGGATTTGTCGACCATGCCGCGGTTGAGCGGAATGTTGACAGGGTCACCGCGGTCGGTGCCGGTGACTTTTTTGGCGGCCCAGTCGAAATCCAGGTCAGCCTTTTTCGCTTTGCCCAGGCCACCTCTTTCAAAGTGGTAGGACTGCGGCAGCAGGGTGTCCTTGTCGACGGTCAAGGTGCTTTCTTCGGACAGGCTGGCGATCATCATCGAGGCCTTGAAGCTGAGCCTCCAGACGCCGTTGGCTTCCTTGGTCAGGCTGCGCTCGGCGGTGCCGCTCATGGGCAGCTGCTTCCAGTCGGCGGTGTAGCTGGCGGAGAAAGGTTGAAGGTCTGCAGCCTGTGCGAAGGGCAAGGCGAACAGAGCGCAAGCGAAGAGCAGGGCACGACGCATAAAATCTCCTAGGTTCGAATCAAGTGGCCGCTGGCCGCGAGTAACTGTCCATCCAGTAAAGCACCTTGATCGCCAAGTGATAACCGGCCCTCGGCAAACCAGCGAACGGCCATCGGGTAGATCAGGTGTTCCTGAACGTGGACCCGCTGCGCCAGACTCTGCGGCGAGTCGTGCAACTCTACCGGTATTACTGCCTGTACGACCAGTGGTCCGCCATCGAGTTCCTCGGTGACGAAGTGCACGGAGCAGCCGTGCTCGGCGTCGCCAGCCTCCAGCGCGCGCTGATGAGTGTGTAACCCTTTGTATTTGGGCAGCAGCGAAGGATGGATGTTGAGCAGGCGACCCTGGTAATGGCGCACGAAGTCCGCGCTGAGAATGCGCATGAAACCGGCCAGTACCACGAGTTTGGGGTTGAAGGCGTCGATCAGTTCGATCAGCGCGGCATCGAAGGCCTCGCGGCCGTCGAAAGCCTTGTGATCCAGGGTGCGGGTATCGATACCCGCGTCCCTGGCGCGTTGCAGGCCGAAGGCGTCGGCACGGTTGGAAATCACCGCAGCGATGCGGACCGGGCTGTCGCCAGTCCGCGTGCTGTCGATCAAGGCCTGCAAGTTACTGCCGGTGCCGGACAGCAGCACCACCACATCACAGGTCTGGGACATCAATGAGCCTTGAGGTTCTTCAGTTCAACCTGAGCCGCGCCTTCGGCAGCGGTGGAGATCTGACCGATGACCCAAGGCTGCTCGCCGGCTTCGCGCAGAACGTTCAGGGCGGTTTCAACGTGCTCTTGAGACACGCAGATGACCATGCCCACGCCGCAGTTCAGCACGCGGTGCATTTCGTTCTCGTCGACGTTGCCTTTCTCTTGCAGCCAGTCGAACACGGCCGGGCGGGTCCAGCTCGCCACGTCAACCACGGCTTGTGCGCCTTTTGGCAGCACGCGCGGAATGTTGTCCAGCAGGCCGCCACCGGTGATGTGGGCCATGGCCTTGACGGCGCCGGTTTCCTTGATCAGCTTGAGCAACGGCTTCACGTAGATACGGGTCGGGGCCATCAGCAGGTCGGTCAGCGGTTTGCCGTCGAGCTGGGTGTTTTCGATGTCGGCACCGGAGACTTCGATGATCTTGCGGATCAGCGAGTAACCGTTGGAGTGCGGGCCGGACGATGGCAGGGCGAGCAGGGCGTCGCCGGCAGCGACTTTGGAGCCGTCGATGATTTCGGATTTTTCCACGACACCGACACAGAAGCCGGCCAGGTCGTAGTCTTCGCCTTCGTACATGCCAGGCATCTCAGCGGTTTCGCCGCCGACCAGGGAGCAGCCGGACAGCTCGCAGCCTGCGCCGATGCCGGTCACGACCTGAGCGGCGGTGTCGACGTTCAGTTTGCCGGTGGCGTAGTAGTCAAGGAAGAACAGCGGCTCGGCGCCGCACACCACCAGGTCGTTGACGCACATGGCAACCAGGTCGATGCCGATGCTGTCGTGCTTGTTCAGGTTCAGTGCCAGGCGCAGCTTGGTGCCGACGCCGTCAGTGCCGGATACCAGCACGGGCTGCTTGTAGCCGGCCGGGATTTCGCAGAGGGCGCCAAAACCGCCCAGGCCGCCCATGACTTCCGGGCGCGCAGTGCGCTTGGCGACGCTCTTGATGCGTTCGACCAATGCTTCACCGGCGTCGATGTCTACACCGGCGTCCTTGTAGCTCAGGGAGGGTTGCTTGCTCATGATCCAGGCCTTTAGGGGGGATTTCTGGGTAACGACCGAGTTCAGCGGGGGCGCCGAAATCGACGGGGGCGATTGCCTCACGCGAATTTCGATAGTGCCCGGCTGTTGCCGGTCTGCGAAGGCGCGCGATTTTATCAGGCTTGAAGGGCAGCGGCCATCCTCAGGCCGACGGCAGGGGCATATCGGCATAAAAAAACCATCATTACAGCGTGATGGTGGCATCCTTCAGGCCTGGGAAGGGTATCGGCATTTACCGTCTATCGTTATGACAGTGCGAAAACTTACCCGGGGCGTGTGAATGTTTTGCGCCAGGCGATGGTCACAGCCTTGCTCGATCATGTTCATGCGGCCTGTTCCAGCTGCTCTTGTCTTCAGGAATCTTCCATGCGTTTTTGCAAATGCTTGTTTGTGGGCTGTTTGTCACTGCTCAGCCTGGTCAGTCATGCCGAAACCGTCAAAGGCCTTTACCAGGTGCGCGAACCAGTCAGTGGCCAGTCGCCGCAGGAGCGGGACCAGGCGACTCAACGCGCCCTCGATACCCTTGTCTTGCGTCTGACCGGCGACCCCAAGGCCGCGCAAAGTCCGGGGCTGGCAGCGATCCGCAAGGACCCGCAGCAAATCATCAGTCAGTTCGGTTATGACGCCGGGCCACCGGAAGTCCTGAAAGTCGATTTCGATCCGGGCACCACTGAACAGGCCATGCGCCGTGCCGGGTTGGCCATGTGGGGCGCCAATCGGCCCTCCATCCTCGGTTGGTGGCTGAACGACTACAGCGATGGTTCAAGCCTGGTGGGGGATGGTCAGGCCAGTGCGGCACCGCTGCGCCGCGCGGCGCAGCACCGTGGCTTGCCGTTGCGCTTGCCCCTGGCGGATCTGAATGAACAGATTGTCGCCACCGCGCCCAATCTGGAAAGTGCTGATCCGGCGCCGCTGCGCAACGCATCGGAACGGTACAATGCCGACGCCTTGCTGGCAGTACATGCCCGCGAAGAAGGTGGGCAGTGGCAAGCCAATTGGCGTTTGTGGCTGGGGGATCAGAAAGAGGCGGGCACTGCCCAGGGGGCTGATCAAGCTGCTTTGGCGGACGCGGTGATGCTGGCGGTCAATGAGCGTCTGGCACCGCGCTTTGTCGCCAGGCCAGGGGCTGCGACTCAACAGTTGCTGGAAGTGCAGGGCATGAATCTTGAGCGCTACGCGACCCTTGGGCGTTTGCTGGAGCCTTTTTCCGGGCGCCCGCAAAGTGTCAATGGCGACCGGATCCTCTATCGGGTCAATGGCAGTACCGATCAGCTGCGGGCGCAGTTGTCGCTGGCGAAATTGCAGGAAGTTACAACGGCACCCGCTCCTGCTCCCGTAGTGCCTGTTGCACCGGTGGCTGACGGTTCGGTCCCTGTCGCAACACCAGCCCCGGCACCGACACCGCAGTTACGATTTCGCTGGTAGTTTTTCTTTCTTTATATAGAAGCAATGGAGTGGTTCATGGCCGATACGCGGCGTTGGTTCTGGTTGGGTGGGGTGGTTCTGCTCTGCGCGTTTATCTGGCTGTTGCACCCGATTCTGACGCCGTTCCTGGTGGCGTTGCTGTTGGCTTATCTGTTTGACCCACTGGTGGACAGGATGGAAAAAGCCGGGCTGTCGCGAACCTTGGGCGTGGTCGCTGTATTCGCGCTGTTCACCTTGATCTTCACAGCGCTGTTGCTGGTGTTGGTGCCGATGCTCGCCAAGCAGTTGTTGCGTTTATATGAGCTGGCACCCCAGATGCTCGATTGGTTGCAGCACACCGCGCTGCCGTGGGCGCAGTCCAAGTTCGGTTTGTCGGAGGGTTTCTGGAAGTTCGACAAGCTGAAGGCCGCCATCAGTGAACACATGGGGCAGACCACCGACATCGTCGGGGTGGTGCTGAGTCAGGCGACCGCTTCCGGTCTGGCGTTGATTGGCTGGCTGGCGAATCTGGTGCTGATACCGGTGGTGAGTTTCTACTTGCTGCGGGATTGGGACCTGATGATGGCCAGGATCCGTAGTCTGCTGCCCCGGGATCGCGAGGAGCGCGCAGTATTACTGGCTGGTGAGTGTCATGAAGTACTCGGGGCGTTTGTGCGCGGGCAGCTGCTGGTGATGGTGGCCTTGGGCGTGATCTATGCCGCGGGTCTGATGCTGGTCGGGCTGGAATTGGGTCTGTTGATCGGTCTGATTGCCGGTTTGGCGGCGATTGTCCCGTACATGGGTTTTGTCATCGGTATTGGCGCGGCATTGATTGCCGGTCTGTTTCAGTTCGGCGGCGATCTGTACCCGATGATCGGCATCGTTGCGGTGTTCATGGTCGGCCAGGCGCTGGAGGGCATGGTACTCACGCCGTTGCTGGTGGGAGACCGCATTGGCCTGCACCCGGTGGCAGTGATCTTCGCGATACTGGCCGGTGGTGAACTGTTCGGTTTTACCGGGGTTCTGCTGGCGTTGCCTGTGGCGGCGGTGATCATGGTGTTGGTGCGCCATGTGCATGATTTATATAAGGATTCTGATATTTACGGTGGGGTTGACGAGCCAGGCCTTCAGGCTTCTTCAAAGGCGTCGCGGATTGATGCAGGGTTGTTGCCTGCAGCGCCAAAGAAACTGTCATGAAACCGGTGCGCCAACGCAAACCTTTGATTTTGCTTGTGGTCTGTCGCATTGTGCGGTCGGCCTCACGGGTATAAACTTCGCAAACTTTACACAGAGGCCACTAACGGTTCCTTTGGAACTGTTCAGTCAGCATGAAACCGATTCAGCTGCCCCTAGGTGTGCGTCTGCGTGACGACGCCACCTTCATCAACTACTACCCAGGCGCCAATGCCGCTGCACTCGGCTATGTCGAGCGGCTGTGCGAAGCCGACGCCGGATGGACCGAAAGCCTGATTTACCTCTGGGGCAAGCACGGGGTAGGGCGTACGCATTTATTGCAGGCGGCTTGCCTGCGCTTCGAGCAAATGGGCGAGCCGGCGGTGTATCTGCCGTTGGCCGAGTTGATGGATCGCGGCATCGAGATTCTCGACAACCTCGAACAATACGAACTGGTCTGTCTGGATGATCTGCAGGCCGTTGCCGGCAAGGCGGATTGGGAAGAGGCGCTGTTCCACCTGTTCAATCGTCTGCGTGACAGCGGTCGACGCCTGCTGATTGCCGCGTCGACGTCCCCGCGTGAATTGCCGGTGAAGTTGGCGGACCTCAAATCCCGCCTGACCCTGGCACTGATCTTCCAGATGCGTCCGCTCTCCGACGAAGACAAACTGCGTGCCCTGCAACTACGTGCATCCCGTCGCGGCCTGCACCTGACCGATGAAGTCGGGCATTTTATCCTGACCCGCGGTACCCGCAGCATGAGCGCGCTGTTCGAGTTGCTTGAGCGTCTCGATCAGGCCTCCCTTCAAGCCCAGCGCAAGCTGACTATTCCGTTCCTGAAAGAAACGCTGGGCTGGTAACAAGCCCGGCAAAGCCAATGCCTACAGTAGTTTTGGCATATTTCAGGCGCCAGAAAACACGCTTTCCTACAACTAGTAGTCTGCGCAAACGATCAAATAGTGCTTAAGCGCTTAGATGTAAACGAGAAACCGAGAAGTCACAAAAAGTTCGATTGAATTTGCAAATGGGTTTGATAGCGGGCATAGTCTCGGCTTCTTTACAACTATCAGCCACGGTCGTGCCCATGCTAAAGCGCTTTGCACCCCTCGTGCCCCTCGCACTCGTTACCCTGTTGTTCGGTTGCGCTGCCCACACTCCGGTGTCGCAGCAAGCGCAACAACAGCAGGTACAAAACCCTGTTACTGCCTCTTCCGTTCGTTATCAGGACTCTCTTTTCCAGGAAGAGACGGCAACCGAAAAAGAACTGGCAGCCTTCGCCGACGGCAAGTCTTATCAACTTCCAGTTCTGGCCGACAGTATCCTCGAACGCGGCATGTCCCTGATCGGTACCCGTTACCGTTTTGGTGGTACCTCTGAAGCCGGTTTTGATTGCAGCGGTTTCATCGGTTATCTGTTCCGCGAAGAGGCGGGCATGTACCTGCCACGCTCCACCCGCGAAATGATCAACGTGGATGCGCCGCTGGTGTCTCGCAACAAACTTGAACCAGGCGACCTGCTGTTCTTCGCCACCAATGGCCGTCGCGGTCGCGTCAGTCACGCCGGGATCTACCTGGGTGACAACCAGTTCATTCATTCCAGCAGCCGCAAAAGCGGTGGTGTGCGGATCGATAGCCTGGGCGACAGCTACTGGAGCAAAACCTTCATCGAAGCCAAGCGCGCCCTCGCGATGGCTCCTGCGGCAAGCCCGATCGTCACGGCTCGCAAGTAAGCGGACAGTTTGTAAGGCGAACTTAAAGTCTTACTTGAAGTTTGCCGCATAAGCGCTAGAATCTGATCTATGAATGATGGCAAACCGCCTGCGTGCTGCGCAGGCGGTTTTCTTTTCTGCGTCTCTGCAGAAAAAAAGCCGCAGCCAGATCAGGATGCTCTGCCTATGTCGACGTCGGCCCGCCTCGCAATCATGCTTTTCGCAGCGCTGCTCAGCGCCTGCGCCAGCCGCACACCGCCGCCAGCGCCGGTGGTTCGCGCGCCCATCGTTTTCGGTCCCTCCCAAGCCTTTTCGCCTGAAGCGGAAGACGTGCTGTTCCGCGCGTTGGGTCTGGTGGGCACGCCTTATCGCTGGGGCGGCAATACGCCGGATTCCGGTTTCGATTGCAGCGGGTTGATCGGTTACGTGTACCGTGATGTCACCGGAATTTCCTTGCCGCGCACCACCCGTGAAATGATCACCATGCAAGCGGCCAGCGTGGGCAAGGAAGGGCTGCAAACAGGTGATCTGGTTTTCTTCGCCACCAATGGCAGTTCCCAGGTCAACCATGCTGGCATCTACGTCGGCGAAGGCCGGTTCGTCCACGCGCCTGCCACGGGTGGCACGGTCAAGCTCGACAGCTTGTCCAAGGTGTATTGGCAGAAAGCCTACCTGAGCGCCAAGCGCGTCCTGCAACCGGAGCACCTGGCGCGCAATCCGTAACCGCCGGAGGTTGTGGTCATGACCGCTCGCACGCTCAATCTCGACGATTCGCTCTATCAGTACCTGCTGGACGTTTCCCTGCGTGAAACGCCCCTGCTCAAGCGTTTGCGCGACGAGACCCAGGCGTTGCCCATGGCGCGTTGGCAAGTGGCGCCCGAGCAGGGGCAGTTTCTCGCGTTGCTGGTGAAACTCATCGGCGCCAGGCGTGTTTTGGAAGTCGGCACTTTCACCGGTTACAGCGCCCTGTGCATGGCAGCGGCATTGCCGCAAGACGGCTCGCTGATCTGCTGTGACATTCCCGGCGATTACAACGCCACGGCGCGCCGTTACTGGCAGGAAGCCGGTTTGTCCGGGCGAATCGATCTGCGTCTGGCGCCTGCGCTGGAAACCCTGAGTACGCTGGACCAGCCCGGGCAGTTCGATCTTGTTTTTATCGATGCTGACAAGGCCAACTATCCCGTCTATCTGGAGCATGCGTTACGTCTGTTGCGCACCGGCGGTCTGGCCGTGTTCGATAACACGCTGTGGAGTGGCCGGGTGCTTGAGGCTGATCCGGAGAGTGAAGACACCCGCGCCATCCAGGCGCTCAATCGTGCCTTGAAGGATGATTCGCGGGTGGATTTATCGTTATTGCCATTGGGGGATGGGCTGACCCTTTGTCGTAAACACTAACCGCCGCTTCCACTGGGTTTTGTGTCTGATGGTAATTGCGTTATTTAGTGCCTGACACTCGCCACACTTTATTCCCCACATCATCCGCCACCAGCAAACCGCCTTGCCGATCGATCACCACACCCACCGGCCGACCCATGGCTTTTTTGTCGTCATTGAGAAAGCCCGTTAGCACATCCACCGGCTGCCCGTTCGGTTTGCCGGCGCTGAAGGGGACGAAAATCACTTTGTAGCCACTGTGCGGCTTGCGGTTCCATGAGCCGTGCTGGCCGATAAAGGCGCCTTCCCTGAATTGCGCCGGCAACTTGTTGCCCTCGGCAAACGACAGACCCAGTGACGCGGTATGCGGACCCACCGCGTAGTCCGGCGCAATCGCCTTGGCCACCAGCTCGGGTTTTTGCGGCTCGACGCGAATGTCGACGTGCTGGCCGTAATAGCTGTAAGGCCAACCATAGAACCCGCCGTCCTTCACGGAGGTGATGTAATCGGGCACCAGGTCGCTGCCGATTTCATCCCGCTCATTGACCGCAGTCCACAAAGCACCGCTGGTGGGTTCCCAGGCCAGTCCGTTCGGATTGCGAATCCCCGAAGCAAAGATTCGGTGGTTGCCGGTGGCGCGATCCACTTCCCAGATCGCCGCGCGTCCTTCTTCCTGATCCATACCGTTTTCGCCGACGTTGCTGTTTGAGCCCACCGTGACGTACAGCTTGCTGCCGTCCTTGCTGGCGATGACGTTTTTGGTCCAATGGTGATTTAGGGTGCCGCCCGGTAAATCCACCACTTTAATCGGCTGCGACTTGATCGCTGTGTCGCCGCTTTCATAGTGAAAGCGCAGGAGGCGATCGGTATCGGCAACGTACAGATCATTGCCGACCAGGGTCATGCCGAAGGGCGAGTTGAGATTTTCCAGGAAGACCGTGCGGGTCTCGGCAATGCCATCGTGATCCGAATCTCGCAACAAGGTGATGCGGTTAGGGCTCGGCACGCCGGCTCCGGCACGGCCCATGATTTTTTTTATGACCCAGCCGCGAATTCCCTGGCCGTCAGCGGGTTTTGGCGGGGCGTTGGTTTCGGCGACCAGCACGTCGCCATTGGGCAGTACGTAAAGCCAGCGCGGGTGATCAAGGCCTTCGGCGAACGCGGCCACTTGCGTGCCGGCGGCAGCGACGGGTTTCGCGCCGTCCGGCCAGCCAATGGCCGGCGCGATGTTCACAGTCGGGATCAGTGTTTTGTTCGGTTCTGGCAGCTTGGGCGACGGGCCGGTGCCGTCGGAGACTTGCAGCCTGGAGGTTTCACCGCAGGCGGCGAGCCCTCCGGCGAGGGCGATGACAAAAGCGAGTTGAGAGGTGCGCATTGCTGATCTTCCCTATGAATGCCTTGATCTAATCATAGAGAAGCCTGGACGCTGGATGGTTCAACCCTCAACCGCGAGCCTCTTTCAGCAGCACGGCGATGCCGGGGTGATAGTGGCCCGCTTCGTTGCGCAACTTGCGATAGGCGTAGGGGAAGTACCAGGCCACGGCGCAGGTGTGCTCCTTTTGCAGGTCGTCGACCATGTCCTGCAGTTCTTCCGGGGTGGCGCCGTGCTGGGCTTTTTGCGGGGCGACGAACAGGCAGCCGAGCTTCAGGTCGCTGGCGTAGCTGATTTGCTTGGCGTTGCTGGTGATGTCGTGCAGGGCCTGGGTCAGGTTCAAGCTGTTGACCCGTGGCCAGCGTTGCGTGGCCTGCAGCCAGGCGCGGGCTTCGGGGGTGGCGATAAACAGGTCGGCGCGGCCATTGCGTTCGCCTTCTTCGGTCTGTTTGCGGGTGGGCGATTGTTGCAGGGTCACTGTTTCCGCCATCCATGCCGCAGCTGAGAGCAGGCCGAGATTGGCTTTTTCGTCGAGCCAGTACGGTGTTTCATTATCACCACGCACAGCGTTGTAGCGGTCAATACACTCGAACCAGCGCTCCAGCACCGGTCGCAGGAATTCCAGCTTCGGATTGCTGATGATCATGCCTTGCATGGGGCTCACCCTTTTTATTGTGTTGTGGGTTTGTGGCTCTTTGATATCACTGCTGAGAGTGTGGCACAAGATTGGCGTCAATTTGTGGATGGGTGGCTGTTATTCACTGATACGCCCCGTCTTCAATTGACGCTCCACCCCCAACCCTCTAACCTTCGCGGCTTGTTTCAGGTGCTCTGTGGCTTGGGCCGACAGAGTGAAACAGGGAAGCCGGTGAGTGGTCACTTCAAAGCACGAAGGTCTGCAATTCCGGCGCTGCCCCCGCAACGGTAAATGAGTGAAAGCTGCGTCTTGAGCCACTGTGTCAAAAGACATGGGAAGGCGCGCAGTCAGGCCAACGCCGCTCATGAGCCCGGAGACCGGCCTGATCCATCCAAGCGGCATCACGGTGGGCGATGCCAGGCTTCTTGCCGTCTATTCTTGTGCCTGCCCGCCGTTATCCAGCCTCAACGGAGAGCTCCCCCATGACTGATACCCCTGATCGTGACGAACGTCATCTGGCGCGCATGCTGCGCAAGAAAGCCGTGATCGACGAACGCATCGCCAATTCCCCGAACGAATGCGGTCTGTTGCTGGTGCTGACCGGCAACGGCAAAGGCAAGAGCAGCTCGGCGTTTGGCATGCTCGCCCGGTCGCTGGGCCACGGCATGCAGTGCGGCGTGGTGCAGTTCATCAAGGGGCGCAACTGCACGGGCGAGGAGTTGTTCTTCCGGCGCTTTCCCGAGCAGGTGCGCTTTCATGTGATGGGCGAGGGCTTTACCTGGGAAACCCAGGACCGTCAGCGTGATATCGCCGCCGCTGAAGCGGCCTGGGCGGTGTCGCAGGAATTGCTGCGCGATCCATCCATCGGCCTGGTGGTGCTGGATGAATTGAACATCGCGCTCAAGCACGGCTACCTCGATCTCGATCAGGTGCTCAGCGATTTGCAGGCACGTCCGCCGATGCAGCACGTGGTGGTCACCGGTCGCGGCGCCAAGCCAGAGATGATGGAACTGGCCGACACCGTCACCGAGATGGGCATGATCAAGCACGCGTTCCAGGCTGGGATCAAAGCGCAAAAAGGCGTCGAGCTGTGAATCAACCCCGTCGTTGCCCCGCGGTACTGATTGCCGCGCCGGCCTCCGGTCAGGGCAAGACCACGGTCACCGCCGCGCTGGCCCGATTGCATCGCAATCAGGGGCGCAAGGTTCGCGTGTTCAAATGTGGCCCCGACTTTCTCGACCCGATGATTCTCGAGCGCGCCAGCGGTGCGCCGGTGTATCAACTGGACATGTGGATGGTCGGCGAGCAGGAAAGTCGCCGCTTGTTGTGGGAAGCCGCAGGCGACGCCGACCTGATCCTGATCGAAGGCGTGATGGGGCTGTTCGACGGCACACCTTCCAGCGCTGATCTGGCACGGCACTTCGGTGTGCCGGTGCTGGGCGTGATCGACGGCACCGCCATGGCCCAGACCTTTGGCGCACTGGCACTGGGGTTGGCGCGCTATCAGCCGGACTTGCCCTTCGCCGGGGTCCTGGCCAATCGTGTCGGCACCTTGCGTCATGCACAATTGCTCGAAGGTAGCTTGACCGAAGGCCTGCGCTGGTACGGCGCGCTGTCCCGGGAAACCGGGATCGAATTGCCGAGCCGACACCTCGGCCTGGTCCAGGCCAGCGAGTTGAACGACCTCGATGTGCGTCTCGATGCGGCGGCCGATGCCTTGGCCAGCAGTTGCGAGGTTGCGCTGCCGCCGGCGGTTGAATTCGCTGCGCCGGATCTGATTGCCGCCGAGCCACTGCTGGCCGGCGTGCGCATTGCCGTGGCCCGGGACGAAGCGTTTGCCTTCACCTACGGCGCCAGCCTTGATTTGCTGCGGGCGATGGGCGCCGAGCTGCGGTTTTTCTCGCCGATCCGTGATGCGGATTTGCCGGAAGCAGACAGCCTGTATCTACCGGGTGGCTATCCGGAACTGCACCATGTGGCCCTGGCACAAAACACTTCGATGCTGAGCGCAATACGTGCGCACCACGCAGCAGGCAAACCGTTGCTGGCCGAATGTGGCGGCATGCTTTATCTGCTCGATTCGCTGACCGATGTCGAAGGCACCTGCGCGCAGATGGTCGGCTTGCTGGGTGGTGATGCGGTGATGCAAAAGCGTCTCGCCGCGCTGGCTTTGCAAGCGGTTGAACTGCCGGAAGGTTCGCTGCGCGGCCACACCTATCATCATTCGCTGACCACCACCGAACTGACGCCGATTGCCCGGGGCTTGAGCCCTAACGGCGGGCGTGGGGCGGAGGCGGTTTATCGTCAGGGGCGGATGACGGCCTCGTATGTGCATTTTTATTTCCCGTCCAATCCGACAGCGATTGCCTCGCTGTTTGCACCTGACCTAGGGGATGCCTTCGCGAGCAGGCTCGCTCTCACCAATGATCACCTGAATCCTGTGGGAGCGAGCCTGCTCGCGAAGAGGCCATGAACGACAACGCATTCAGTCCGGCCGAACGCGAAGCGGTTTATCGCGCCATCGCCGAGCGCCGCGACATGCGCCACTTCAGCGGCGGCACTGTCGAGCCCGAGCTCTTGCGGCGCCTGCTCGAAGCCGCGCACCAGGCGCCGAGTGTCGGCCTGATGCAGCCCTGGCGTTTCATCCGCATCAGCGACCGTGCCTTGCGCGGCAAGATCCAGGCGCTGGTGGAAGAAGAACGCATCCGCACCGCCGAAGCCCTGGGTGAGCGCACCGACGAATTCATGCAACTCAAGGTTGAAGGCATCAACGATTGCGCCGAAGTGCTGGTCGCGGCGCTGATGGATGATCGCGAACGGCATATCTTCGGTCGGCGCACCTTGCCGGAAATGGATCTGGCCTCATTGTCCTGCGCGATCCAGAACCTGTGGCTGGCGTCTCGCGCCGAAGGGTTGGGCATGGGCTGGGTTTCGCTGTTCGAGCCACAGGCGCTGGCGGACTTGCTGGGCCTGCCGTCCGGCGCCAAGCCGTTGGCCGTTTTGTGCCTGGGACCGGTCAAGGAATTTTATCCGGCGCCGATGCTGGTGCTGGAAGGCTGGGCGCAGGCGCGTCCGCTCAGTGAACTGTTGTACGAAAATTATTGGGGAGTGCGTCCATGAGTTTGGCGTTGTTGAGTGTCGCCGCCGTGGCGCTGGATGCGCTGCTGGGCGAACCCAAGCGCTGGCATCCTCTGGTGGCGTTCGGCCGTTTTGCCGAGCGCATCGAGGAACGTTTCAACGGCGGTGGTCGCGGCTGGCGCAGCCACGGCGTCACCGCGTGGGTGATCGCTGTGTTGCCGCTGACGCTGTTGGCCACGGCGTTTTCCTGGGCGCCTTACGTTGGCTGGGTCGTCGAGATTCTCGCACTGTATTGTGCCCTCGGTATGCGCAGTCTCGGTGAGCATGTCGAGCCGGTGGCCAAGGCTCTGCGCAGCGATGATCTGGACGAGGCGCGCACGCGGGTGGGTTATCTGGTCAGCCGTCAGACCAGCGAACTCGACAAAACCGCAGTCGCCCGCGCCGCCACCGAGTCGGTGCTGGAGAACGGCAGCGATGCGGTGTTCGCGGCTTTGTTCTGGTTTGCCGTGGCCGGTGCGCCAGGCGTGGTGCTCTACCGTTTGAGCAACACCCTGGATGCGATGTGGGGCTATCGCAACGAGCGCTTCGAGCGATTTGGCTGGGCTGCGGCGAAGATCGACGATGTACTCAATTACATTCCCGCGCGGTTGGTGGCGTTGACCTACGCGCTGCTGGGCAAGACTCGGCTGGCCTTGAAATGTTGGCGTACCCAGGGCCCGACCTGGGACAGTCCGAATGCCGGTCCGGTGATGGCCGCCGGTGCTGGTGCCCTGGGCGTCGAGTTGGGTGGGCCGGCGATTTATCACGGCGAACTGCATGAGCGTCCGCCACTGGGCGAAGGCCTGCCGGCGGACGCCGACTCCATTGACCGCGGCTGGCAATTGGTCCAGCGCGGGGTATGGTTATGGCTGCTGATTCTCTGCGTGGGGGCTGAATTTTATGCTTGAACACGGTGGACGGTTGCGCAAGGCGGCGCTCGAATACGGCATCGCGCAAGCCGATTGGCTTGACTTGTCCAGCGGCCTGGCGCCCTGGCCGTTCCCGGTGCCGCAGATCCCGCTGCGGGCCTGGGCACGCTTGCCGGAAACCGATGACGGCCTGGAACAGGCCGCCTGCGATTACTACGGAACCCTGCAGGCATTGCCGGTGGCCGGTTCGCAAATGGCCATCCAGTTGTTGCCGCGATTGCGCCGGGCGGGCAAGGTCGGCGTGCTGTCGCCGTGTTACGCCGAACATGCCGAAGCCTGGCGTCGTAATGGCTACATCGTGCGTGAAGTGCTGGAGCAGGAAGTCGATTTTTTTGTCGACAGCCTCGACGTGCTGGTGGTGGTCAACCCGAACAATCCTACCGGCCTGAGCCTGACGCCCGCCCGATTGCTCGATTGGCATTCGCGACTGGCCCAGCGTGGTGGCTGGCTGGTGGTGGACGAAGCGTTCATGGACAACACGCCGCACCTGAGTGTGGCGCCGTTTGCCCATCAGGTCGGGCTGATTGTGCTGCGCTCGTTCGGCAAGTTTTTCGGCCTGGCCGGGGTGCGTTTGGGGTTTGTCCTGGCCGAGCGCAAATTGCTCAAGCTGCTCGCCGAACAGGTCGGACCCTGGGCGGTGAGCGGCCCGACCCGGGTGCTGGGTCAGGCTTGCCTGCGCGATACCGAAGGGCATACGCGGCAACGGGTGCGAGCCGAGGAGGCCAGCGAACGGTTGGCGTCGTTGCTTGAGCAGCACGGCTTCAAACCCCAGGGCGGTTGCGCCTTGTTCCAATGGCTGATCACCGAACGTGCCGAAGAACTCCATGAATTCATGGCCCGGCGCGGCATTCTGCTGCGATTGTTCACGCTAAACAGCAGCCTGCGTTTTGGCTTGCCGGCCGATGAAGCCGATTGGGCACGCCTCGCCGCCGCATTCGAAGACTTTGCCAAGGAAGCCTCATGACCACCTTGATGGTGCAGGGCACCACATCGGACGCTGGCAAAAGCACGCTGGTGACGGCGCTGTGCCGTTGGGTCACGCGTCAGGGTGTAGACGTGGTGCCATTCAAGCCGCAGAACATGGCGCTCAACAGCGCGGTGACGGCCGACGGTGGCGAGATCGGCCGCGCACAAGCGGTGCAGGCCCAGGCCGCGTATCTCGAACCGCACACCGACATGAACCCGGTGCTGCTCAAACCCAACAGCGACACCGGCGCCCAGGTGATCATCCACGGTCGTGCAGTCACGACCATGAATGCCGTGGCTTATCACGACTACAAAGCCATCGCCATGCAAGCGGTGCTGGCCTCCCATGCCCGGTTGAGCGCGGCCTATGCGCTGGTGATGGTCGAAGGTGCCGGTTCGCCTGCCGAGATCAATCTGCGTGCCGGCGACATCGCCAACATGGGCTTCGCCGAAGCGGTGGATTGTCCGGTAGTACTGATCGCCGATATCAATCGGGGCGGAGTGTTCGCCCATCTGGTGGGCACGCTGGAGCTGCTGTCGCCCAGCGAACAGGCGCGGGTCAAGGGCTTCATCATCAACCGTTTTCGTGGCGATATCGCTTTGCTGCAATCGGGCCTGGACTGGCTGGAGCAGCGCACCGGCAAACCGGTTATTGGCGTTCTGCCTTACGTGATGGACCTGCATCTGGAAGCCGAGGACGGTATCGATCAGCGCCAGACCGACAAGGCTGAGCAGGTGTTGAAAGTGGTGGTGCCGGTGCTGCCGCGCATCAGTAATCACACCGACTTCGACCCGTTGCGCCTGCATCCGCAAGTGGACCTGCAATTCATCGGTCCCGGACAGGCGATTCCACCGGCCGATCTGATCATTCTTCCCGGCTCGAAAAGCGTGCGCAGTGACCTTGCCTATCTGCGGGCCAACGGCTGGGACACCGCGATTTCTCGACATCTGCGTTACGGCGGGAAAGTGCTGGGCATCTGTGGCGGCCTGCAAATGCTCGGTGAGCAGGTACACGATCCGCTGGGCCTTGAAGGCGCATCGGGTTCCAGCATCGGCCTGGGTTTGCTGGCGTTCGAAACCCGGCTCGAAGCAGAGAAGCAACTGCGCAATGTGCGTGGGCGCCTGGCGCTGGAGAATGCTGAAGTCAGCGGTTATGAAATCCATGCCGGCGTGACCACCGGAGCGGCGTTGGAAAACGCCGCGGTGCAGCTCGATGATGGTCGTTGTGACGGTGCGCAAAGTATCGACGGGCAGATTCTCGGCACCTACCTGCACGGCTTGTTTGAATCACCGGCGGCCTGCAGTGCGCTGTTGCGCTGGGCCGGTTTGCAGGCTGTGCAGGATGTGGATTACCACGGGTTGCGCGAGCGGGATATCGAGCGCTTGGCGGATCTGGTGGAGAAGCATCTGGATACCGCGCTGTTGCGGGAGCTCTGTGGGATTTGAGGTGGCTGTACTGGCCCCATCGCGGGCAAGCCCGCTCCCACAGATTCTGCGGTTGGACAAAAAAACTGTGAGCAGCCTTGATCCTCGTGGGAGCGGGCTTGCCCGCGATGAGGCCAGCTGTCTCACCAAAGATTTTAAGGATTCAAATATGCTCCAACTGATCCTCGGCGGCGCCCGCTCCGGCAAAAGTCGCCTGGCCGAAAAACTGGCAACAGACAGTCAGCTCCAGGTGACCTACATCGCCACCAGCCAACCCTTGGACGGCGAAATGAGCGAGCGGGTCGCCCATCACCGCGCCCGCCGTCCGGCTGAATGGGCGTTGATCGAAGAACCCCTGGAACTGGCCCGTGTCCTGCGTGAAAACGCCCGCGCCGATCAATGCCTGTTGGTCGATTGCCTGACCCTGTGGCTGACCAATCTGCTGATGCAGGGCGATGCCGAACGCCTGAACGCCGAGCGTGAAGCCTTGCTGGAGTGCCTGGCGTCACTGCCGGGGGAAATCATTTTTGTCAGCAACGAGACCGGAATGGGTGTCGTGCCGCTGGGCGAATTGACTCGCCGCTATGTCGATGAAGCCGGTTGGCTGCATCAAGCGCTGGCCGAGCGTTGTCAGCGAGTTGTCCTGACCGTCGCCGGCCTGCCCCTGACTTTGAAAGGAACTGCGTTATGAGCCCATCCTGGTGGTTGAACCCGTGCCAAGTGATCGACGCCCAGGCGGTCGAGCAGGCGTTAGCCCGCCAACAGCAACTGACCAAGCCGGCCGGGTCTCTCGGTCAACTTGAGTCGGTGGCGGTGCAACTGGCGGGATTGCAGGGGCGGGTCAAGCCGAGTCTGGAGCAGGTGTCGATCGTGATTTTTGCCGGTGATCACGGCGTGGTGGCCGAAGGGGTGTCGGCGTTTCCCCAGGAAGTCACCGGGCAGATGCTGCATAACTTCGTCAGCGGCGGCGCGGCGATCAGCGTATTGGCGCGGCAGTTGGGGGCTTCCCTCGAAGTGGTGGATCTGGGAACGGTCACGCCATCGCTGAACCTGCCGGGGGTGCGTCACCTGAACGTCGGCCCGGGCACGGCGAATTTCGCGCAGGGGCCGGCGATGACCGCGGCTCAAGGCGAACGCGCTCTGCAGGCCGGTCGTGACAGCGTATTGCGGGCGAAAGCGGGCGGTGCGCAGTTGTTCATCGGTGGCGAGATGGGCATCGGCAACACCACTGCCGCCAGCGCGCTGGCCTGTGCCTTGCTTGAATGCCCGGTGGTGCATCTGGCCGGGCCGGGCACCGGTTTGAATGCGGCGGGTGTCAGCCACAAGGCCGAGGTGATTGAACGCGCATTGGCCTTGCATGGCGCTCAACGTGGCGACGCCTTGCAAACCCTGTTCAATATGGGCGGCTTCGAAATCGCAGCACTGGTCGGCGCTTATCTGGCCTGTGCCCAGGAAGGTGTTGCGGTACTGGTGGATGGCTTCATCTGCAGCGTCGCGGCGTTGGTCGCGGTGCGCCTGAATCCTGAATGCCGCCAGTGGTTGTTGTTCGGTCATCGTGGCGCCGAGCCCGGGCATCGGCATGTGCTGGAAACCTTGGGCGCCGAGCCGTTGCTCGACCTCGGTTTGCGTCTGGGCGAAGGCAGCGGCGCGGCACTGGCCGTGCCGTTGTTGCGGCTTGCGTGTGACCTGCACGGGCAAATGGCGACGTTCGCTGAAGCGGCGGTCGCGGATCGTCCGGCATGATTTTGCGCCTGGATCTGCTGCGTCATGGCGAAACCGAACTCGGCGGCGGCTTGCGTGGCAGTCTCGACGATGCGCTGACCGAAAAGGGTTGGCAGCAGATGCGCGCGGCTGTGATGGAGCAGGGGCCTTGGGATCGTGTGATCAGCTCACCATTGCAGCGTTGTGCGCGCTTCGCTGAAGAGCTCGCCGGGCAAATGGGCTTACCGGTAGCGTTCGATCAGAACCTGCAAGAACTGCACTTTGGTCGTTGGGAAGGGCAGAGCGCTGCGGCGTTGATGGAAACCGATGCCGAAGCCCTGGGGTTGTTTTGGGCTGATCCTTATTCATTCACCCCGCCTCAGGGGGAGCCGGTGGCCGAATTTTCTGTGCGGGTGCGGGCGGCGGTGGCGCGTTTGCAAGCGGCGTACGCCGGCGAGCGGGTGCTGTTGATCAGCCATGGCGGAGTCATGCGTTTGTTGCTGGCTCAAGCCCGAGGTTTGCCTCGTGAGCAGTTGCTCAACGTAGAAGTAAGTCATGGAGCACTGTTTTCGCTATCGGTTGATGCCGATGGCCTGTTGAAGGAAGTGCATTGACCATGTTGCCGTTCTGGATCGCCCTGCAATTCCTCAGCAGCCTGCCGATACGATTGCCGGGCATGCCGGCACCGCAAGAGCTGGGGCGATCGCTGCTGTTTTATCCACTGGTGGGTTTGTTGTTCGGCGGGATTCTATGGGCATTGAACTGGCTGTTGGTGGGCACACCCTTGTTGTTGCACGCAGCGCTGTTGCTGACGGTTTGGGTGTTGCTCAGCGGTGCGTTGCACCTGGACGGTCTGGCCGACAGCGCCGATGCCTGGCTCGGTGGATATGGCGACCGTGAGCGCACACTGACCATCATGAAAGACCCGCGCAGCGGACCAATCGCAGTGGTTACGCTGGTCTTGGTGCTGCTCCTGAAATTTGCCGCGTTGCTGGCGTTGATCGAACAGCAGTACGCCGTGGCGCTGATCATCGTTCCGTTGCTGGGGCGCAGCGCGTTGCTGGGGTTATTCCTGACCACACCCTATGTGCGTCCTGGAGGTCTGGGGCAGGCACTGGCCGATCATCTTCCGCGGTTGGCGGGCAAGCAGGTGTTGGTGGCCAGTGGGGTGGCTTGTGTATTGATTGCTGGCTATACCGGTGTTGTCGCTGTGGTGCTGGCGGTGTTTCTATCTGCCTGGCTAAGGCAGGTGATGCTACGGCGCTTGGGCGGAACGACAGGCGATACGGCGGGGGCCTTGCTGGAATTGCTGGAGATGGCGGTACTCGTAGGGTTGGCGCTAGTCCTGTAGGAGCGAGCTCGCTCGCGATGCACTCGAGACCGCCACGTTTATTCAGAAAGCGCGCGCTATCGTTGACGCCTATCGCGAGCAAGCTCGCTCCTACAGGGGTTTCATGTAACATAAATTTGCATTCATTCAACCGCGGGTATATACACGCACCATGCTCGACTCCCAATGTTTATGCATCAACCTGCGTCGCGCCGCCCGTGGCGTCAGCAGGCATTACGACGGCGCTCTCGATGGCTTCGGGATCAACGTTGCGCAGTATTCTTTGCTGTGCAATCTGCAGCGCCTGGATCAACCGAGCATTTCCACGTTGGCCGAAGCCATGGGGCTGGATCGCAGCACCCTGGGGCGTAATCTTCGAGTGTTGGAGGGCGAAGGTCTGGTGACGCTGGTGGAAGGCGAGGACATGCGCAATCGTATCGTCTTGCTGACCGAGGCTGGGGCCGAGCGGCTAAAAGCAGCCTTGCCGGCCTGGGAGGCGGCGCAGCAGCGATTGGTTGATCGTCTGGGGGCCGAAAAGCGTGAAACGTTGTTGAAGTTGCTGGACGAACTGGTTTGATGCCGGTTTGTTCGATCTTAAGCGGGTATATACCCGCGACCGGAGAACCAGAATGACATCGATGTGGCGTACGTGCGGTTGGGTTTTGTTGGGGAGTGCGCTGATTCTTGCGTTGTCTCTGGGCGTTCGGCATGGCTTCGGCCTGTTCCTGGCGCCGATGAGTGCCGAATTCGGTTGGGGGCGGGAAGTCTTTGCCTTCGCCATCGCCCTGCAAAACCTGATCTGGGGCCTGGCGCAACCGTTCACCGGCGCGCAGGCCGACCGCTTTGGCGCGGCGAAAGTGGTGCTCATCGGTGGCGTTCTGTATGCCCTGGGCCTGGTGTTCATGGGCTTGTCCGACTCGGCGGTGACCTTGTCGCTAAGTGCCGGCCTGTTGATCGGCATCGGGCTGTCCGGTACCTCGTTTTCGGTGATCCTCGGCGTGGTCGGGCGGGCAGTGCCGCCGGAGAAACGCAGCATGGGCATGGGTATCGCCAGCGCCGCCGGTTCCTTCGGTCAGTTCGCCATGCTGCCCGGCACGCTCGGGTTGATCGGCTGGCTCGGCTGGTCCGCGGCCTTGCTGGCGTTGGGGTTGCTGGTGGCCTTGATCGTGCCGCTGGTGGGCATGCTCAAGGACAAACCCTTGCCGGTGCTAGGGCATGAACAAACCCTGTCCGAAGCGTTGCGTGAAGCCTGTTCCCATTCGGGATTCTGGCTGCTGGCGTTCGGCTTTTTTGTCTGCGGTTTCCAGGTGGTGTTCATCGGTGTGCACTTGCCGGCGTACCTGGTGGATCAACACCTTCCAGCCACCGTCGGCACCACGGTGTTGGCGCTGATCGGTCTGTTCAATATCTTCGGCACCTACACCGCAGGCTGGCTGGGCGGGCGCATGTCCAAGCCGCGGTTGCTCACGGGTCTGTACTTGTTGCGGGCTGTGGTGATTGCGCTGTTCCTCTGGGCGCCGGTGACCACGACAACAGCCTATCTATTCGGCATGGCCATGGGCTTCCTGTGGTTGTCGACGGTGCCCTTGACCAACGGCACGGTCGCGACCTTGTTTGGCGTACGAAACCTGTCCATGCTCGGTGGGATTGTTTTCCTGTTCCATCAGCTCGGCTCGTTCCTCGGCGGCTGGTTGGGCGGGGTGGTGTACGATCGAACCGGGAGTTATGACTTGATCTGGCAGGTCGCGATTCTCTTGAGCCTGATGGCCGCGGCCCTGAACTGGCCGGTGCGTGAACGGCCGGTGGCGCGCCTGCAAACCCAAATGAGTGCAACATGAACAGTCTCTGGCCGCGAATCACCTTTTTGGCAGTCTGTGCCTTGCTGCTGGCCCTGGCGTGGTGGGGCTGGCATCAGGGCGGGTTGGCGTTGATGCAGTTGGGCATGAGTGTGTGCTAGAGGGAGGCTTGCTAGCAGGATGTCAGGGCGAGTAACTTCGATCCTGACGATTCCTCACAAGGAGGCACCGATATGCTGATGCGCTGGTTTGCAGTTCCCGCGTTACTGGTAGCGTTTAGCGGGTTGGCTCAAGCGGCAGAGTGCCCGGCGCTGTTGCAAGGCTCATTGCCCAAGTTGCGCGCCAATGAGTCCATCGATTTGTGCAAGCGCTTTGCCGGCAAGCCGTTGGTGGTGGTCAACACTGCCAGTTTCTGTGGCTTCGCGCCGCAGTTCAAAAGCCTTGAGGCGTTGAATCAGCGTTACAAGGAGCAGGGGCTGGAGGTGATCGGCGTACCGTCCAATGACTTCAAGCAGGAATCCAAGGATGGTGCCGAGACCGCCAAAGTCTGTTACGTGAACTATGGCGTGACCTTCACCATGACCGAACCGCAGAAAGTCCGCGGCGATGATGCCACGCACCTGTTCAAGGTTCTTGCCAAGCAGAGCAGCGCGCCTAAATGGAATTTCTACAAGTATGTGGTCGATCGCCAAGGCAAGGTGATCGCCAGTTTCTCCAGCCTGACCAAGCCCGATGACCCTGAGTTCATTAGCGCTGTGGAGAAAGCCCTGGCGTCCCCGCCGCTGGCTGCCACGCCATGATCCTGGTTGAACCCTTGTAGGAGCGAGCTCGCTCGCGATGGTCGCAAGATCGACGCGTTTATTCAGAAAGCACGCGTTATCGTTAACGTCCATCGCGAGCAAGCTCGCTCCTACAGCCCACAAAAAAGCCCCGCGTTCTGCAGAAGAACGCGGGGCTTTTTTGATTCGGGCGGCGAGTGGTTCAGGCTCGCCGACGATCATCAGAAGCGGTAGGTCGCACCGACACCGAAGCCGTTCGCCCAGTTTTCATACTTGGCGCTGTAGCTCTGGTTGCGAGGAGCACCATTGCTGTTGTTGATATGGACCGCTTCTTCCTTTAGATAGGAATACGCCACGTCGATGGTCAGGTCGTCGGTCGGGCTCCAGCCGGCACCCAGGCTGAAAATCGTGCGATCGCCAGTCGGGATACGTGGGGAGCGGTTTTCGTTGTTGGTCGGCGCCTGGTCGACGGACAGACCGGTACGCAGCACCCATTGCTTGTTCAGCTGGTAGGAAGCACCAATGGCGTGCGCCCAGGTGTCGTGCCAGTTCTGCTCTTCAGTAATGGTGCCAAACCCGCGTGCGGCCAACGCTGCAGGTACGCCTTCGTTCTCGACAGAGATTTCTTTGAGGCGGCTCCAGCGAGTCCAGGTGCTGCCTGCGTAGAGGGTCCACTGGTCGTTCAGCTGGTGAGTCACGGAGAAGTCAACCGACTCAGGCGTCGTAATGTCGAGCGAAGCGTCGTACTTCTGGCTCGGGTTTTGGCCCAGTGCGCTGAGCAAGCCGTAGTTGACCTTGGTGTCACCCTCGATCTTGTACTTCACTTTCGAATGGTAGGTCAGGCCGACGCGAGTGCTGTCGGTGGCTTGCACCAGAATACCGATGTTGTAACCCAGTGCGGTGTCGTCACCCTTGATCTTGACTTCACCGTCCGGTGCCAGCGGGTTCAGGGATACGTTCGATTCCAGCTTGCCGTCGATGCGGTTGATGGTCGGACCGAAACCGATCGACACCTTGTCGTTGAACGCATAGCTGATGGTTGGCTGCAGGGTCACGATTTTAACTTCGCTCTTGCTGCCGAAGTAACGGCCGGCAAAGCCGTTCTCGTAATCGGTTACCAGGCCGAATGGTGCGTAGACGCCGAAACCGACCGCCCACTGGTCATCGAGTGGCTTGACGTAGTAGCCCATCGGCACGCCCATGAAAGGGACCATGTCACCTTTGTTGGTGCCGCCGTTCGGACGGGAGCTGGCATCGCTGATATCGGTGTGCGCGTCAATAAATGCAACACCGCCAGTCACTTGTTCGCGCTTGAGGCGAGACATGCCGGCAGGGTTGCCAAAAATGGTGGATGCGTCGTCGGCAGAGGAAGATCGCCCGGCAAAACCTGTACCCATCCCGCTGATGCTTTGTTCGTTGAGGGCAAAGCCACTTGCAAAGATCTGGGTGGATGCCAAGGCAACGGCGAGGCTAATGGTGGTTTTGAGCATTACTTTTTTCATTATTAGAACTCCTGGTGATCACCGGGGCGCAAATTACCAACATTTTTGTCCGGGCGCTATAGGCTGTATCGCTTGATTTAGAGCGGTTTTGTAGGACAATCAGACCAGATTCGCGACCTGTTGTGCGATCTTTGGATCCAGGCGGGGATCAGCAGGCTACCTGATTCAGCGGTGAAACACAGGTTTGCCAGGCGGAGGTGAAGTCTCTCAGGCGTCCTTGGGGCTGGAAGGTCTGGCGCCAGATTCGGGCCATGCCCAGCAGGTCGTCTGCTTCGGGGAGAGGGGTGTTCTGTTCTTCGACCAGCAGCCAGGCAATGGCTGTGGCGTAACGCAGGTTGACGGTTAATTCCAGGTGCGGGCCACTGAGAAAAGCATGCTGGCTGGCGAGGCCGCGGACCAGGCTGGCACGCTCGGGATCGAGTGCCAGGTAATGGTCCCAAAGTGCCTGGTGGCGGGGTTCGGCGATTCGATACAGGCCGTGGCCACGGCGGTCGTGCAGGGCGGAGCCAAGGGCTGACTGGCTGGCGGCGATACCCAGCAGCAGGGATTCGGCGGTTGCGCTATGGCGTCCAAGGTAGATCAACGTCGGGCGGATCACATAGCGGCACAGTTCGCTGGCAGCGATACCCATAAAACCCTCGAAACACGAAATGGTCGGCGAAACCTGAAGGGAGCGTTGGCAGCGGTGAATCGACTCAGGCTCGCCGGAAGCGGATCAAGCCGCTTGAGTTGAAGTGTAGTGTCATATTCACTGCGTAAAGGTCTGTTTTTAAAATATTTCCGGCTTCCAGTTATAACCGTTATATCGCTTGGTGCTTAACCGGATGGCCTGCAACGTGAAATTCCGCGCAACAAAAAGCCCCGCTTTTTGAGCGGGGCTTCTGATGTTTCAGCCTTGCTGGCGTCTCAGGCAACCAGTGCCTGACGGGTACGCTCGATCACAGCCTGCAGCGGTTCGGCGCTGGAGTATTGATCAGGGTACAGGCGCTCGCTGTGACGGGCGATGCCGTGTTCGTTGACCAGGGTAAAGCTGAAGCAGCCTTTGCGAGCGGCCATGATCAGGCAGTTCATTGGTGCAAAAGCGTTGGTTAGGGTGCGGATGGCATCCTGTGCATGGATTTGAGTAGACATAGTCATGGGTGTTCCTACAAGCGACACGGATAAGAGCCGTGCAAAATTTAAACGTTCCAGTAACGACGACCACCGTTGGTCGAACGAAGAACCCGACTGGAACAAAGCAGCCAGTTTGAAGCGCTGATAATTGGCGCGCTTGGGCTGGCAGGTAGGTACTTAGGAGGGCAGGCAACACATCGAGGGCAAAGGTTCTGGGCCCGGGGTGAAGATCCTGATCAATTTGCAGGTTGGTTCGGTCAGAGTAAGTGAGCCTGGCAACACCCTTTGCTTTCGATTCAAAGGCTGTGTTGACGCAAGATTTACCTGGAAACCATCGAGGTGGCCGATCCCGCTTGTTCGGTGTAAGGCTTCCTGTGGGAAGGCTGACCGGGGGGATTTGTTCGACCAGAATTGACTTTCAGCTTGGTACTAACGGCGTGGATAGTATCGGATTGAAACGGCGATGGGAAGTGTGTTAGCCAAAAAAGTCGGCCAGGCGTCTCATACTGCCGCTGCGTAAGTCCATTAACGAAGGTCATGAACCGAAGCAACGCCCTGTAATGGTCCGTATTCCGACCGGCGGTCGTGGAGTTTCGACCAGTGGCGAACTGCCTGGATCACGGGTTTGCAGGGTTTTATCCCCAGGCAAGGAGTAAAAGTGCGCCGAAAAAGCGCAGCGATATAACCGTCCCGAAGGTACTTGTGCACATTATTTGCGCGAGCTGTCACCTCGCTGTCATCTAGCCTTCAAGCGCAGTGGGTGCCTGTAACCAAAATTTAAGTCAATGAAAAACATCGCTTTTTTTAACTGGTGAAAAAATCGTCAGTTTGACTGCAGGCCCCATTCCATAGGGCTTTGCGAGACTTCAGGGGCGGTTGTCCACTGAGTTATCCACAGCTTCTGTGGATTGTCCCGAGCGCTTGCTCTAGGACGGGCGTGCCCGGATTTTTTCACCTTTACCTGTATGAAAAAAAGAGTAGAGTGGCGCGCCTTCCGATCTGCCCGCAGTGTTTTATGAAGTTTCGTACGCCATCCGCTTCATCCACTTCCAAAACGCCCACTGTTGCCCC
The DNA here is from genome assembly GCF_005502415.1 of Pseudomonas sp. G(2018). Classification (NCBI taxonomy): domain Bacteria; kingdom Pseudomonadati; phylum Pseudomonadota; class Gammaproteobacteria; order Pseudomonadales; family Pseudomonadaceae; genus Pseudomonas; species Pseudomonas sp. G(2018). The sequence goes on from NZ_SCOO01000008.1 coordinate 227,419, forward strand.
ACCCAAACGCATTTCGATGCGGGTGGCCGAATGGCTGCTGGACAGCCCGCGGCTGGGAGAAAACACCAACGTCAAACACATTGCCGGGCGTTTGCTCAAGCAACCGGCCCGTGAGGGCGTCGTGGCTGCGCAAAGCCGCCTCGGCCAGTTGATGTGCCGCGAGTGCGGCAATGCCAGGGACCGTCGCATCGGCCAGGATCTCTTGCGCCAGGCCGCGCGGGCAGGGGACTTGCGTGCGCAACAGGAACTGGGCCTGCTCGAAGACTGAGCTGTCCAAGGCCTGACGCCTTGGTTAACCTTCAAGCTTTATTTCAATGGCAGGAATGGCTATGGCTATGGACTTGACCAGCGCGTTGCTGGGGCTTGGGGGCGCTGCTCTGCCGCTACTGGTGTTGGCCTGGCAACTTCAACGCAGGGCAGGCTTGGCGCAAGCCCAGGTCGCGCTGCTGGAAGAGCGTCTGGCCACGGCGCATCTGGCGCAGGATGGCCTGAACGCACAACTCGAAGCCTGTCGCGATGAAATAGCCGATCTCGGTCAGGCCAATGCCGCCCGGCAAGCTGACCTTGCCGCTGTGCGCCGCGAAGTCGAGCTGCTGCAAATCGAACGGGATGATGCCCGCGACGCCTCCCACGCCTGGAATATCGAGCGCGCAGGCAAAGATGCCGAGCTGCGTCGCCTGGACGCCCAGGCGGCATCGCTCAACGCCGAATTGCGTGAGCAGCAGGAAAGCCACCAGCAGCGCCTCAACGACCTGCAGGGCTCGCGAGACGAGTTGCGTGCGCAGTTCGCCGAACTGGCGGGCAAAATTTTCGATGAGCGAGAGCAGCGTTTCGCCGAAACCAGTCAGCAGCGCCTGGGGCAGTTGCTCGATCCGTTGAAGGAACGCATCCAGTCGTTTGAAAAGCGCGTAGAGGAAAGCTATCAGGCTGAAGCACGGGAACGCTTTTCGCTGGCCAAGGAACTGGAGCGCCTGCAACAGTTGAACCTGCGCCTGAGTGATGAAGCCACCAACCTGACCCGTGCCTTGAAGGGGCAGAAAACCCAGGGTAACTGGGGTGAACTGATTCTGGAGCGGGTGCTTGAGCATGCCGGGCTGGAGAAGGGGCGCGAGTATCAGACCCAGGTCAATCTGAAAGGCCCGGATGGCGAGCGTTTCCAACCGGACGTGATCATTTATCTGCCTGGTGACAAGCAGGTGGTGGTCGACTCCAAGGTCAGCCTCACGGCTTATCAGCAATACGTGGCGGCCGAAGACGAAGGCATCAGCCAGATCGCTATCAAGCAGCACGTCCTGTCCTTGCGCAATCATGTCAAAGGTCTGGCCGGCAAGGACTATAAGCGGCTCGACGGTTTGCACAGCCTGGATTTCGTCCTGTTGTTCGTGCCGATCGAAGCGGCATTTTCCGCTGCATTGCAGGCCGAACCGACACTGTTCCAAGAGGCGTTCGACCGCAACATTGTGATCGTCAGCCCGACCACCTTGCTGGCGACCCTGCGTGTCATCGACAGCCTGTGGAAACAGGAGCGGCAAAGCCAGAACGCCCGGGAAATCGCCGAGCGGGCCGGATGGCTGTACGACAAGTTCGTGTTGTTCATTCAGGATCTGGATGAAGTCGGCAATCGCCTGCAGCAACTGGACAAAGCCTACAGCGCCGCGCGCAACAAGCTGACAGAAGGCCGCGGCAACCTGGTCAGCCGCAGTGAACAACTCAAGTTGCTCGGGGCGAGAGCGAGCAAAAGCCTGCCGGCGGATCTGCTGGAGCGGGCGATGACGGATGTGGATGGGTTGGTCGAGTTGCCGGAATAGTCAAAAGCTTCGCGAGCAAGCCCGCACCCACAGTTGATCGGTGTGGGGGCGAGCCTGCTCGCGAAGGCGTCAGATGCAGCGCCACAACGTAAACCCTACAGCGGCAAATGCCGACTCAACAACGCCCGCAATGCCGCCGGTTTCACCGGTTTGGCCAGGTAATCCAGCCCCGCCGCATGCACTTGGGCTACCGTCTCCGGTCGGCCGTCGGCGCTGATCACCACGCCGGGTACCGGTTCGCCCAATCGGGTGCGCAACCAGGCCATCAGCTCGGTGCCTGTTTCGCCATTGTCCAGATGGTAATCCACCAACGCCAATTGCGGCCTTACCCCGTCGCCGAGCAGCGTCGCGCATTCATCGCGGTTGCGCGCGGTCCAGACCTGGCAACCCCAGCGGGTCAGCAAGCTGTTCATGCCGATCAGGATGCTGTCCTCGTTATCGATGCACAGCACCTGCGCACCACTGAGCAATTTGCCGTTGAGTTCGGCCGCCTTGGCCGGCAACGCCGCTTGCGCCCGTGCCAGCGGTACGCTGACGCTGAACACGCTGCCGCGTCCCGGCCATGAGCGTACGCGCAGGGTATGCCCCAGCACGCGGCACAAGCCGTCGGCAATCGCCAGGCCCAGCCCCAGGCCTTTCTCGGCACGTGTCTGATGGCTGTCGAGGCGTTTGAATTCTTCGAAAATCACCTGCTGCTTATCTTCGGGAATACCCGGTCCGCGGTCCCAGACTTCCAGGCACAGCTCGCCCTTGCGGCGGCGAACCCCCAAAAGCACCGGCCCTTTGGCGTAACGAAAGGCGTTGGTCAGGAAGTTCTGCAGGATTCGGCGCAGCAATTTGATGTCGCTTTCGATGCGCAGCGTACTGCCCCGGACACGGAACGCCAGGCCCTGTTCCCGTGCCAGTGCCTTGAATTCGGCGCCAAGGGTGTCGAACAACTCATTGAGTGCGAAGGGCTTGGCATCGGGATTGATCTTGCCGTTTTCCAGGCGGGAAATATCCAGCAGATCGCTGATCAGGTCTTCGGCTGAGCGCAGAGAGCTGTCCAGGTGCTGCACCAGCTTTTGCGCCTCGCCGGACAAGCCGTCCTCCTGATGGGTCAGGGCGGCGGAGAACAGCCGTGCGGCGTTCAAGGGTTGCATCAAATCATGGCTGACAGCCGCCAGAAAACGGGTTTTCGACTGGTTGGCAGCCTCGGCGGTGCCCTTGGCTTCGGTCAGGGCCACGTTGAGTTGCGACAGTTCGTGGGTGCGTTCGGTCACGCGCTGTTCGAGGCTTTCGTTGGCTTCGGTCAGTGCCTGTTCGGCTTCGCGGAACGGGGTGATGTCGGTGAAACTCATGACAAAACCGCCGCCGGGCATCGGGTTGCCGATCAGTTCAATCACCCGGCCGTTGGGGAACAGCCGCTCGGAGGTATGCGCCCGGCCCTGGCGCATCCAGTGCAGGCGGCGGGCGACGTGCACTTCGGCTTCGCCGGGACCGCACAGGCCGCGTTCGGCGTTGTGGCGAATGATGTCGGCAATCGGCCGGCCGACGCTGATCAAGCCATCCGGATAGTTGAACAGCTCCAGGTAGCGACGGTTCCAGGCCACCAGTTTCAGCGACTGGTCGACCACGCTGATGCCCTGGGTGATGTTCTCGATCGCCCCTTGCAGCAACGCGCGGTTGAACTGCAGGACTTCGGAGGCTTCGTCGGCGATGCGCACGACGTCCTCCAGTTGCATCTCCCGACCCTCAATGGCGGCTTTTACCACCGCACGCGTTGACGAGGCGCCCAACACACCGGCCAGCAATCGTTCGGTATGGGCAATCCATTCACTGTCGGCATTCTGGTTCGGGTTGAAGCCTTTGCCCTGGCGGTAGGCAAAGCGGATAAAGCTCTGCCGGGCGCGTTCCTCACCGACGAAGCGTGCCGCCAATTGCAGCAGATCATCGATCTGCACCGCCAGCATCGAACGCGCGCTAGGTCGGGCACTGATTTCCTGGCCAATGAAACGACCGGCCTGCCAGTGTTCCGACACTCGCGTACGTGACATCACCGAGACCCAGGCGAACAGCGTGAAATTACCGGTAAGGGACAGGACCACGCCTTGGGTCAGTGGCGTGATCGGCAGGTTCAGCGGGTTGCTGTGCAGCCAGGCCAGGCCCGGGAAGCTGTTCAGGGAAACCCCGAGACTGTGGGCGGCGATCGGCAGGACCAAGGTGTAGAACCAAAGGAACGTGCCGGCGGCGAGACCGGCGAATACGCCGCGACGGTTGGCCTGTTTCCAGTACAGCGCACCGAGCATGGCCGGCGCCAGTTGGGTCACGGCGGCGAAGGCGATCTGGCCGATGGTCGCCAGGCTCGCGGTCGAGCCCAGCAGGCGATAACTGACATAGGCCAGCAACAGAATCACCACGATGCTCACGCGACGCACCGACAGCATCCATTGGCGGAACACCTCGAACGGGCGCTCGGCGTTGTTGCGGCGCAGCAGCCATGGCAGCAGCATGTCGTTGGACACCATGGTCGACAACGCGACGCTGGCCACGATCACCATGCCGGTGGCCGCCGAAGCGCCGCCGATAAAGGCCAGCAACGCCAGGGCAGGGTGGGCCTGGGCCAGCGGCAGGCTGATCACGAATGAGTCCGGCAGCACCGAACTTGGCAGCATCATCTGGCCGGCGAGGGCGATCGGCACCACGAATAAGGCCGCTAGGGCGAGGTACGCAGGAAACACCCATTTGGCCAGGTTCAAGTCCTGAGGGTCGATGTTTTCCACCACCGTCACATGGAACTGTCGCGGCAGGCAGATGATCGCCATCATCGCCACCCCGGTCTGCACCACCATCGATGGCCAGTTGATGGTTTCCTTCCAGTACTCCTCCAAACGCGGGGCGAGCATGGCCTGATCGAACAGGTCATCAAAACCGTCATACAGCCCGAACGTCACATAGGCGCCGACTGCCAGAAACGCGAACAACTTCACCAGCGATTCGAAGGCAATGGCCAGGACCATGCCGCGGTGGTGTTCCGTGGCATCGAGGTTGCGGGTACCAAAGACGATGGTGAACAACGCCAGCACCAGTGACACCACCAATGCCGTGTCCTGCGCGCGAACCCCCATGGCATCGGCGCCTGCACCGATCAACAGGTTTACCCCGAGGACGATGCCTTTGAGCTGCAAGGCGATATAAGGCAGCACGCCGACCAGGCAGATCAGCGCCACCACTACCGCCAGCGACTGGGATTTGCCATAACGCGCGGCGATGAAGTCGGCGATGGAGGTGATGTTCTCCTGTTTGCTGATCATCACCATTTTTTGCAGTACCCACGGCGCGCCTATCAGCAGCAGGATCGGCCCGAGGTAGATCGGCAGGAATGACCAGAGTTGCTCGGCGGCCTGACCCACCGCGCCGAAGAATGTCCAGCTGGTGCAATAAACGGCCAGCGACAGGCTGTACACCCAGGCACGCACCCGTGGCGGCAAGGGCGCGCTGCGACGGTCACCGTAAAAGGCGATGGCGAACATGATGGCCATATAGGCCAGGGCGACGGCGGCAATCAGCCCGCTGGACAACGACATGGGAACTCCAGGCAACCAAAGACACCCGGGCCTCCCGCCCGGACAGACAGTCTCGCACGATGGCGGTGGTTAGTCAGTGTCGACCAAGGTCGTGGCGTGGTGGGGTGTCGCAGGTGGGGTGTCAGTCAGATCTATGGCGACTGCGCGAATGGCATTGTCACTGACGAAGCGCAATCTCGATCAACCGATGCAACTCCTCAACTTCCAGCGGCGTCTCGGAAAACAGTATTCGAAACACGATAGGCGCCGCCACCATATTGATCAGCCGATCGACACTGGGCTTGGACGCATCCGGATAGCGATCCAGGATGACCTGCAACTGCCCGCCAATGATCGTCACGCAATAGCTCGGCTTGAGGCTCGCTTGCACGTCACGCAGCATATTGCGGCCGGGCGCTGAACTCATTTCATCCAGGTATTGTTCGGCCCAGGCCAGCACGTCACCTTGCAAGCTGCCGGTTTTGGCCGACTCCGTTTCCGGTTGCATGCGCGCAAGCGCAACGTCCGCCAGCAACGCCGACAAATCACCCCAGCGCCGATAAATGGTCGAAGGCGTAACGCCCGCCCGTGCGGCGATCTGTGGCACGGTCACGGTAGCGCGATCCTGCTCTTCGAGCAGTTCGCGCACGGCAGTATGAATCGATTCCTGGACCCTGGCGCTGCGGCCACCGGGACGTAAAGCGGGAGTAGTCATTGCGTGTTTCCTGTCTAGCGCCGTTGCCTGTTGCGACATGACACCAGTTCTGAAAAGCCATGCATCGGACCTTAACACAAAGAATTTGCTTTAAGCGCAAGCCGGTAGCACACTCCACAAAAGCAAAAAATTAGCTTTTGTGGAGCGATCTCATGTCCAGTTCTCCTTCAAACCGTGCCAGCCTGTGGTTCCTGGCAATCACTTTACTCAGTTTTCTCGCGGCTTCCACGGCACCGACGCCGTTGTATCACTTGTATCAGCAACAACTGCAGTTCTCGGACGCTGTACTGACGCTGATATTTGCCGTGTATGCCTTGAGTCTGCTGGCAGCGCTGCTGACAGTCGGTTCGCTCTCGGATTACCTGGGGCGCAAACCGGTGATTTTTACGGCCGTGGCACTGAATATCCTGGCGATGTTGTTGTTTATCTACGCCGACAATATCGCCTGGCTGATCGGCGCCCGGGTACTGCAAGGCTTTGCCACCGGCATGGCCACCGCCGTATTGAGTGCAACCCTGCTCGACACCGACCGCCAACAGGGGCCGTTGATCAACAGCGTGGCACCGTTGCTCGGCATGGCCCTGGGCGGGATGGGGTGTGGCTTGCTGGCCGAGTTTGCACCGGCTCCCTTGCACTTGACCTACTGGCTGCTGCTGACCTTATTTTTGATGCAGGCCGTGTATGTGTGGCGTTTGCCGGAAAGTGTCTCGCCGCAGTCGGGCGCATGGGCGTCATTGCGGCCGACCTTGCACGTGCCGGTCCAGGCGCGCTCCACCTTGTGGCGCGTGTTGCCGCTTAACGTTTCGACCTGGGCACTCGGCGGTTTCTACGCCTCACTGGCGCCTTCATTGGTGCGGGCGGCCACCGGCTCGACTTCGAACCTGATCGGCGGGGGCACCGTGGCAGCCTTGACGGTAACCGGCGCCCTGATGATTTTCACCCTGCGCAATCGATCGGCCGCTTTCGCGTTGCGATTAGGCGCCAGTTCGCTGCCAGCAGGCATCGTCCTGATTTTGCTGGGCGTACACAGCGCGAGTCTGCCCTTGTTTTTCCTCGGCACGTTTGTCGCCGGCTGTGGTTTTGGTGCCGGCTTCCTGGGGGCCGTGCGCAGTCTGTTCCCGCTGGCCTTACCCCACGAGCGGGCCGGGTTGATGTCGGCGTATTACGTGCTCAGTTATCTGGCGTTCTGCCTGCCGTCGTTGCTGGCCGGCAACCTCACGCATACCTTTGGTTTGGTCGCCACTACCGATGGTTATTGCGCGGTGTTGATCCTCCTTTCGTTCAGCGCATTGTTCGCTTTGACACGGCAGCGTGCCGCCAGCGCTTGCAGCGCTGCGGGTCAGCCATAAAGTGATGCGGTGCCCGTCCGTCTTCGCGGCAACGGTTCAATGGAAATATCTATTAAATAGATAACAGTTAGAGATATTACCCGTTATATCGATATTCGATCTGGATCTATGATGGGCTCCACCTCACCAGAGGAAGGAGTCCACCATGACATGCCCCAACACCGCCAAACCCGGTATCAAACCTTTTCGCCAGCTGCAGCATCCGCGTGAGGTCATTCGCCAGTTCACCCCTAACTGGTTCGCCGCCACCATGGGCACCGGTGTGCTGGCACTGGCGCTGGCGCAATTGCCCGTCGCCAATCCGGTTTTGCACAGCGTTGCCGAAGCCCTGTGGCAACTGAATATCGTGCTGTTCTTGTTGTTCACCGCGCTGTATGCGGCACGCTGGGTGTTGTTTTTTGACGAGGCGCGGCGGATTTTCGGCCATTCCACGGTTTCGATGTTTTTCGGCACCATTCCCATGGGCCTGGCGACCATCATCAACGGCTTTCTGCTGTTTGGGCTGCCGCGCTGGGGCGATGGCGTGGTTCAGCTGGCCGAAGCGTTGTGGTGGCTGGATGTGGCGATGTCGGTGGCGTGCGGGGTGTTGATTCCCTACATGATGTTTACCCGTCAGGAACACAGTATCGACCAGATGACCGCCGTTTGGTTGTTGCCGGTGGTGGCGGCGGAAGTGGCGGCTGCCAGCGGTGGCCTGCTGGCGCCGCACCTGGCCGATGCCCATTCGCAACTGGTGGTGCTGGTGACCAGCTACGTGCTCTGGGCATTTTCCCTGCCGGTGGCGTTCAGCATTCTGACTATTCTGCTGCTGCGCATGGCGCTGCATAAACTGCCCCACGAAAACATGGCTGCCTCCAGTTGGCTGGCGCTTGGACCCATTGGCACGGGCGCGCTGGGCATGTTGCTGTTGGGTGCCGACGCTCCGGCGATATTCGCCGCCAATGGTATGCCGGGCTTCGGTGACATCGCGGCCGGCCTGGGCCTGGTCGCCGGCATCACGCTGTGGGGCTTTGGTCTGTGGTGGATGCTGATGGCGGTGCTGATCACGCTGCGCTACCTGCGCGCCGGCATACCTTTCAATCTCGGTTGGTGGGGTTTCACCTTCCCGTTGGGCGTCTATTCTCTGGCAACGTTGAAACTGGCCAGCACGCTGCACCTGACGTTTTTCAGTGTCTTCGGCTGTGTGCTGGTGACATTGCTTGCAATGATGTGGCTGATTGTCGGCAAACGTACGGTGCAGGGTGCGTGGCGCGGTGAGCTGTTTGTCTCGCCGTGCATAGCAGGATTGAAGAAATGAACGGCAAAGATTAGGTAAGGTGTGGCCTGGATCGACGTGCGACATTCCAATCACTGTATCCACGCTTCTCTTTACCTGATCAGGGACACATGGAAGATGAGTCACCCTTCGCAATTCACCTTGCTGCGCACCCGGCGTTTCCTGCCGTTCTTCGTGACACAGTCTCTCGGGGCGTTCAACGACAACATTTTCAAGCAGTCGTTGATCCTCGCCATTCTGTACAAGCTATCGATCGAAGGTGACCGTTCAATCTGGGTCAACCTGTGTGCGCTGCTGTTCATCCTGCCGTTCTTTCTGTTCTCGGCGCTGGCCGGTCAGTTCGGGGAGAAATTCGCCAAGGACGCGCTGATCCGCCTGATCAAACTCGGGGAAATCGCCATCATGGCGGTCGGCGCGATCGGTTTCATGTTCGATCATCTGTGGTTGATGCTGGTGGCGCTGTTCGCCATGGGCACGCACTCGGCGCTGTTCGGACCGGTGAAATACTCGATCCTGCCCCAGGCCCTGCGTGAGGATGAGCTGGTCGGTGGCAACGGTCTGGTGGAAATGGGCACCTTCCTGGCGATTCTGGCCGGGACCATCGGCGCCGGGATCATGATGTCGTCCAGTGATTACGCACCGGTCGTTTCCACCGCGATCATCGGTATCGCCGTACTCGGTTATCTGGCCAGCCGCGGTATCCCGCGGGCGGCCGCCGCTTCGCCGCAATTGCGCCTGAACTGGAATATTTTTAGCCAGTCCTGGGCCACGCTGAAGCTCGGCCTGGGTCAAACCCCGGCGGTGTCGCGCTCGATTGTCGGTAACTCGTGGTTCTGGTTTGTCGGGGCGATTTATCTGACGCAGATCCCGGCGTATGCCAAGGAATGGATGCACGGCGACGAAACCGTGGTGACACTGATTCTTACGGTGTTCTCGGTCGGTATCGCTGTGGGTTCGATGCTCTGCGAAAAACTGTCCGGGCGCAAAGTCGAAATCGGCCTGGTGCCATTCGGCTCGTTCGGCCTGACCGTGTTCGGTTTGCTGCTGTGGTGGCATTCCGGGGGAATACCGGAAAGCGTCGATGGGCATGGCTGGATCGAGATTCTGGGCTTTGGCCATACCTGGCTGGTGTTGATCGACATCCTCGGCCTGGGTGTGTTCGGTGGTTTCTACATCGTGCCACTGTACGCGTTGATCCAGTCACGTACCGCCGAGAACGAGCGGGCCCGGGTCATTGCTGCCAACAACATTCTCAACGCGTTGTTCATGGTGGTATCGGCGATTGTCTCGATCATCCTGTTGAGCATGGCCGAACTGTCGATCCCGCAGTTGTTCCTGGTGGTGTCATTGCTGAACATTGGTGTCAACGCCTACATCTTCAAAATCGTTCCCGAGTTCACCATGCGTTTCATGATCTGGCTGCTCAGCCATTCCATGTACCGCGTGGAGCATCGCAATCTTGATCTGATTCCCGATGAGGGCGCGGCGCTGCTGGTGTGCAACCACGTGTCGTTCGTCGATGCCTTGCTGATTGGCGGTGCGGTACGTCGGCCGATTCGCTTTGTGATGTACTACAAGATCTACAACCTGCCGGTGCTGAACTTTATCTTCCGCACGGCAGGGACGATTCCGATTGCGGGGCGTCAGGAAGACATCCGGATTTACGAACAAGCCTTCACGCGCATTGCCCGGTATCTGAAGGACGGCGAGTTGGTGTGCATTTTCCCCGAGGGCAAATTGACCGCCGATGGCGAGATCAATGAGTTCAAGGGCGGATTGACGCGGATTCTCGAAGAAACGCCGGTGCCGGTGATTCCGTTGGCCTTGCAGGGGTTGTGGGGGAGTTTCTTCAGCCGCGATCCGGGCAAGGGACTGTTTCGCCGGTTGTGGTCGCGGGTGACATTAGTGGCGGGACCGGCGGTGGCGGTTGAGGTGGCGGAGCCGGCGAGGTTGCAGCAGATGGTGGGGGATTTGCGTGGGACCGTAAGATAGTCGTCGCTTGTACAGGCCCCTTCGCGAGCAGGCTCGCTCCCACAATGAAATGCGATCAAATGTGGGAGCGAGCCTGCTCGCGAAAGCGGTAGTCGCTTAAGCGCTGACCTTGAGCCCTACCAACCCGGTCACGATCAACGCCACACTGGCCAACCGCACCAGCGCCATCGATTCCCCAAACAGAATGATCCCGGCAATCACCGTACCCACGGCACCCACACCGGTCCAGATCGCATAGGCCGTGCCCAGTGGCAGTTCCTTCATGGCAAGGCCCAGCAAGCCAAGGCTGACAGCCATGGCTGCGACGGTGAGGGCAGTGGGAAGCGGACGGCTGAAACCGTCGGTGTACTTCAGGCCGACGGCCCAGCCGACTTCGAACAGGCCGGCGAAAAACAGAATGATCCAGGACATCAAAGACCTCCATCGATTGACGGGGTCGTCCCCAGATTAATGACTCGTTCGAGCCGCGGGGTCGTCCCCGCGTTGCGCAATAGAGTGCCCAGCATTAATCCGGGGATCAAGTTTTTGGATCAAGATCGCGGATCAGTCAGTGGCCTGCTGGCCGCCGAATTTGCGATCTTCTTTCTCGCTCATACGGCGGAAATACGTCGACAGCAGGGCTCCGGAAATATTGTGCCAGACGCTGAACAACGCACTGGGTACCGCCGCCAATGGCGAAAAGTGCGCGCTGGCCAACGCCGCACCCAACCCGGAGTTTTGCATGCCGACTTCCAGGGCCAGGGATTTGCGCTGGGCCAACGGCAGCTTGAACAAACGCCCGGTGAAGTAACCCAACAGATAACCAAAACTGTTGTGCAACATGACCACGGCCATGATCAGCAGGCCGGACTCGGCAATCTTCGCCTGGCTGGCGGCAACCACGGCGGTGACGATGATCACGATGCTCACCACCGACACCAAGGGCAATACGTCTACCGCGTGGCGAACCCGGTCACCGAGCAAGCGTTGGGCCACGACGCCCAGCACAATCGGCAGCAACACCACTTGCAGGATCGACCAGAACAGATCCATGAACGAGACCGGCAGCCAGGCCGAAGCCAGGAGCCAAATCAACGCCGGTGTCAGCAACGGAGCGAGGAGGGTGGTCACGGCGGCGATGGCCACAGACAATGCCAGATCCCCGCGTGCCAGCCAGGTCATCACGTTCGAGGAGGTGCCGCTTGGGCAGCAGCCGACCAGAATCACGCCGACAGCGATCTCCGGTGGCAAATGGAAGGCCTGGCAGAGCAACCACGCCACGCCGGGCATGATCACGAAATGCGCAACCACGCCCAGGGCCACGCGCCACGGATGGCGGGCGACTTCGGCGAAGTCTTCGAGCTTGAGGGTCAGGCCCATGCCGAACATCACCAGTCCCAGCAGCGGCACGATGGCGCCCTTGAGGCCAATGAACCATGCCGGTTGCAGGAACGCCACGACGGCGAAAATCAGTACCCAGTAGGCGAAGGTGTTGCCGACAAAACGACTCAATGCAGCCAGTGCACGCATGGCCTGATCCTTGTTATGCGAAAAGCGTTAGGGAGCTAAGCATACGCTGCTTACGAAAAAAGATCGCAGCCTGCGGCAGCTCCTACAGGGAAATGCGAATCCCTATGTAGGAGCTGCCGCAGGCTGCGATCTTTTTCAAACGCCAAGGATCAAGGCATTCAGATGCCCTGCGGTGTCTCCTCACCCCCCAAAGCCTCAACCAGCGCTGGCAGGAAGTCGCCAAAGGTCAGCATCATCAAAGTGAAGCTGGCATCCAGTTGGCCGAGTGCTTCATCACCACCGTCCTGTTCTGCCTGGTCTTGCAGCAGGTCTTCGAACTTCAGGCGCTTGACCACCATTTTGTCGTCGAGGACGAAGGACAACTTGTCTTGCCAGGCCAGCGACAGCTGGGTGACCACTTTGCCAGTACTCAGGTGCAGCTGGATTTCTTCGCTGGTGAGGTCTTGACGCTTGCAACGCACGATACCGCCGTCTTCGTGGGTGTCGCGCAGTTCGCACTCGTCCAGCACGAAGAAATCGTCTGCGGCTTTCTGGGTGGTGACCCATTCGGTCATGGTCGCGGTCGGCGACATTTTCACGGTCAGTGGGCGCACCGGCAGGGTGCCGATCACTTCACGCAGGGTGGACAGCAGGTCTTCAGCGCGCTTCGGGCTGGCCGAGTTGACCAGGATCAGGCCCTGTTTCGGCGCGATGGCGGCGAAGGTCGACGAGCGACGGATAAAGGCGCGCGGCAGGAAGGCCTGGATGATTTCATCCTTGATCTGGTCGCGTTCCTTTTTATAGACCTTGCGCATTTGCTCGGCTTCGATCTCTTCGACCTTTTCCTTCACGGCATCACGGACGACGCTGCCCGGCAGGATGCGTTCTTCCTTGCGCGCGCTGATCAGCAGGAAGTCGCCGCTGACGTGTACCAAAGGCGCATCTTCGCCCTTGCCGAACGGTGCGACGAAACCGTAGGTGGTCAACTCCTGGCTTGCACATGGGCGCGCCAGTTTGGTGGCCAGTGCAGTTTCCAACGCCTCGGCATCAACAGGCAGATCTTGGGTCAGGCGATAGATAAGCAGGTTTTTGAACCACATGGGGTGAGTCTCTCCTTATATACAAAGGCGGGCATTATTGTCCTCCGTGTGCCATAGGCCAACCCTTCTCTAAGCCTTTGGAAGGCATGAAAAAATTAATTAAAAAAGTGCTTGCCAGAGGTGGGGTCGCTCCGTAGAATGCGCGCCACACCGAACGTGAAGGGTGATTAGCTCAGCTGGGAGAGCGTCTGCCTTACAAGCAGAATGTCGGCGGTTCGATCCCGTCATCACCCACCATTCGCATTCAGTGTTACGCGCAGCGGTAGTTCAGTCGGTTAGAATACCGGCCTGTCACGCCGGGGGTCGCGGGTTCGAGTCCCGTCCGCTGCGCCATATTCGGTAACCTGGAATACTGAACGCCAGGTCACCACGGAAAAGCCCGCTGATGCGGGTTTTTTTCTGCCTGAAGTTTGATGGTTGTTTCTGCAGGACGCGTCGTTTCACCGGTTTTCAGATTTTTTTGAAAAATTTATCAATTAAATCAACACTTTATGAAAATCTGTGGCACAATGCGCCCCGCAACGAAGGTAAAGGGTGATTAGCTCAGCTGGGAGAGCGTCTGCCTTACAAGCAGAATGTCGGCGGTTCGATCCCGTCATCACCCACCACTTTCAACGCTACGCGCAGCGGTAGTTCAGTCGGTTAGAATACCGGCCTGTCACGCCGGGGGTCGCGGGTTCGAGTCCCGTCCGCTGCGCCATATTCGGTAACCTGGAACACTGAACGCCAGGTCACCACACAAAAAGCCCGCTTGATGCGGGCTTTTTGTTGTCCGGGGTTTGGCTTTCTCGTCCCATTTTCTGTAGGAGCGAGCTCGCGATGCTCGTCAACGATAACGCGGGAAATCTGACACTCGGCGGTGTTCTCGGGTTTTTCGCGAGCAAGCTCGCTCCTACAGCCCGGCATTTCGGGCGTGTCGGTAGTCGCTGACGGCCTCGTAGACGGCTTTGCGCAAGCGGTTGATGCCGCCAATGGGACGATGGGCCTCAAGGCCGAACCAGGGATTGAAGGATTGGTTATCGCATTGCAGGTTCAGCGCAGGCGTGTCGAAGTCCTGGGCCGGCACTTTGATCCGCGCTACGGTCTGGAAGGGTGAATCGCTCTCGCGCCACTCAATGCTGGTGTCTTCGATCGGCATGTACTTGTTTGCGTCCTGGCGCTGAATCTGCAGAACGAAGCACGCGGGCACCCGGTCTGTGGATAACTGCTGGTTCAGTGCGCTGCGCAGGAAGTTCGGCAGCTTCTGATTTTGTGCCGGCAAGCTGTAGCCCGGGCAGCTTTCAGGGTCGGGCATCACGCGAAACTTGGCATTGGCCTCACCGTATTTGTAGGGTGAAACCGAAAAATAGGTCGTCTGGGTTGGGCTGGGTGGGGCGGGGGACAGTGTCGCCAGGGCGATAAACAGATGACGCACCTGCCAGGTGCGCGGGTCCCAGCCTGGAAAGAACGCCATCATTTTTTTGCCGTCTGCCTGAGCAGCGACATTCTGACGATACTCAGCAACATCGCTGACAAAGAAATTCGGATGGCTGAACATCACGAAGTCCTGTTCGCCTCGTGGCTGCTGACCGCTCAGCAGTTGTTTGCCCGGCACATCGTGCAGTTTGATTGCCATGCCCCGGGCATCGCGGATGCTGTCGAACTGCGGGTAGGCGTTGCCATTGGACAGGCGCAAGGTCGCCTTCCAGGTCTTGCCGGGCTCGCTGAACACACCTTGGCGCAGTTCACTGGCCAGTTCCGGCAACACCTGGACTTCAGCCTGCACGCAGCCGTGAGCCTTGGCGTGGGCATCGCGCAGATAGCGGGTGCTTTCGCGGTGCTGATCGACGATGCGCACGGCGGTCTGGATGATGTCCTGAGTCATTGCCGCTTCGCCGTCCGGGATCAGTTCCTGCGCCGATACCGGCCCGCGGTGTTGCCAGGCAAACCATGCCGTCGCTAGCACCCAGCCAAACAGCCCAAGCCCCAACAGCCAAAGCAGCGTCTTGCCGAGAAACGCGCCCAAACGCAGCCAGAGAGTCTTCAGCATGGGGAATTCCTTTTGATCATGGCAATTGCGACTCCAGCGGGCCGCCCAACACTTTCAGATACTCCATCAGCGCCCAGCGCTCTTGCGGTTGCAGCAGGCGGCCAATTACACCGTTGCCAAGCTTGCCGGAGCGGAATTCATGACCGCTGTTGTGGTTGCCGGTAATACGCGTGTCGAACAGGAAACCATTGGTGAAGGCTTCGGTGCGATAGCCCAAGTGTTTCGGGTCGTACTCGAACGTGCCTTTGTAAAAGGTCGTTGCGCGTTCATCCTGCGGCGAGAGCAGTTGATAAATGCTCGGCACCGAGCCGTTGTGCAGAAACGGCGCGGTCGCCCACACGCCTGCCAACGGGCGAGCCTTATAGGCCCGTAGTTCACGTACTCCGATAGGCAGGCCGAAGCCGTCCATTTGCGGTCGTTCGGCCGGGGTGATACCGGCGTCGCGATAAGCGCGGTTTTCAACGAAAGCGGTGACATAGGCCAACCCCTTGGCCACCGACATCTGGCTAAGATCAAGGGGCTCGGTGGGCTTGGGTTCGACGTCCAGTTGCTCCAGCTCCTTCTGGTTCCATTGCAGCGCCGTGAGGTCGAAGCGGTGGTCGGCGATGTTGTTGGCAGCGCCAGGGTCGGTGCCGATGAATTCCACCGGAAGCATTTTCAAGTGCTGCACGTATCGCCCTTCGCCCTGGGTGACCCGCGGTACGTGGCAGCCGGCGCAGTTTTCGCTGAACAGGGCACGACCTTTGGCGGCCAGGGGTTTATCGATTGTCCCCAGCAACGCTTCCGGCCAGGCGGGTGGTTCCAGCCGTTGCAGGGTTTCTTCGATCAAATGCAAATCGCGCACGCGAACGCTGGAGGGGTAACGGTCATCCCCCATCAGTGGCTGCCGGTTGTTGTCGAAGAAGTTCAGCGTGGCACCTACGCCCAGGGCTTCACCGATATTGCGCGCCATGGGCTGCTGCGCCGAGCCATTCCATTGCACCCAGTCGAAGGTCCACATGTCCCACAGTTGCGGATAGTCGACAGGGGCGTTGGCCACCCGGTAGTTGGCGGGAGAAATCGCATCGCCGAAGCTGGCGTTGGCGATGCGCCCGAAGGCGTCGGTGCGTCCCGGACCTTCTTCGGTCGGGTAGAGCCCGCGATGGGTGTCGTTCCACGCTACTTTCAGGAAGGTATCGAGGGACTTCTTGAACTCTTTGCGCAGTTGTTCGTGCCCGGTCTCATAGTCGGTACCCAGGACCTTGCGTGCGAAATTTTCGAACTTCCACGGGTTGTAGTAAGTCGCGAACAGACTCGCCACCAGTGCTTGTCCGAAACTGCCACCTTTCAATGTGGGAACACTGGAGGGCAAAACATGCTGCGCCGATCCGCCGTCGATACGCACGGCCTGACCGTTGAAGCGCAGCTCGCCGGTGTGACAGGCAGCGCAGGTAATATCCAGAAACGTATCCGTGCTGCCGGGATTCTGATGCCGGGCAAAGCCCACCGGCAGCTTGTCGGGGTTGGCCGGTGTGGGTTTCTGGTCGGGGTCGATCAGGAAACCGAAGCGCGCGAGGTATTCGGGGGCGGCGAAGCGCTGTTTTGAGAAGGGCAGTTCGAGAGCGTTGAACCACTCGTAACGCAGACCTTTGACCTGGGTGCCCTGGGGCGTGAAGTAATAGGCCTCGCGGTCGGCGGCGCTCCATTGCTCCAGGTAGTGCACCTGCTGCGCGGGCGTCCAGAGCGGTAGTTTCGGGTTGACGACGTAGTACAAGACGACGGCCAAGCCCACTAACAACAGGGCAACGATCAGAGCCAGCAAGCGGAATAAGAGGCGCAAGATGAACTTCCTTGTCGATTTGTTCTTCCGTTATGCCTGAGCACCAGGTGCTCGGCAAGTGGCCATTACGCCAGATGTGGTGGGGTACGGAATTTGCTTGTGTGGGATCGAGATGACAGAAGTTTCATCATCTACACTCCGAAAAGCGTTTAAACACCTGAACTTATCGGAAATCTCCGGCTCTCATGCCGGTAGCCATTGGTCGTGGCCGCCTGATAAGCTCGCGGCTTTACTCGATTGCCCTTTAGGCGCATGAACAAGGAAATAGCATGAAACAGCATCGGTTGGCGGCGGCGGTGGCCCTGGTAAGCCTGGTACTCGCGGGTTGCGACTCGCAGACCAGCGTAGAGCTGAAAACCCCGGCGCAAAAAGCTTCCTACGGGATTGGCCTGAACATGGGCAAGAGCCTGGCTCAGGAAGGCATGGATGACCTGGATTCCAAAGCCGTAGCCCAAGGCATCGAAGATGCCGTCGGCAAGAAAGAACAGAAACTAAAGGACGAAGAATTGGTTGAAGCCTTCGCTGCACTGCAAAAGCGTGCCGAAGAGCGTATGGCCAAGATGAGCGAAGAGTCGGCAGCCGCCGGCAAGAAGTTCCTTGAAGAAAACGCCAAGAAAGCTGGCGTCGTGACAACTGCTTCGGGCTTGCAGTACGAAGTGGAAAAGAAAGCCGATGGCGCTCAGCCCAAGCCGACTGACGTAGTGACCGTTCACTACACCGGCAAGCTGACCAATGGCACCGTTTTCGACAGTTCCGTCGAGCGCGGCAGCCCGATCGATCTGCCGGTCAGCGGTGTGATTCCGGGTTGGGTCGAAGGCCTGCAACTGATGCACGTCGGCGAGAAGTACAAACTGTACATTCCTAGCGAACTGGCTTACGGCGCGCAAAGCCCAAGCCCGGCGATCCCGGCCAACTCGGTACTGGTCTTCGACCTGGAACTGCTGGCGATCAAGGATCCAGCCAAAGAAGACGCCGCCAAGTAATCAGCGTCTGCTTTGAAAACAACGCCCCGTTTATGCGGGGCGTTGTTGCATCTGGTGTCCGGCACGGGTACACAAAGCGAACCGATGCTGTAGGCTGGAGTCATAGCCAGTGTAGGACCGGCGTTAACCGCGCCAGACCGCCAAGTCAATGAATTATTGGGTTTTTTTCGATGAGTAAAAAACGCCCGATCTAAGCTCAGCCCTTGTGCAGCGGGGCTTTCAGCCGTGAAAAGCAGCTCTGTTCACAAGGTTATCCACAATTTGTGTGGATAACATTTCCGTGGGAGTCATCATGAAAGCACCCTGGAATTTTGCTCGTTTCCTGCCGCTTGCCGGACGCCTGCTCGCACGTGGGCGTTTGCCGACCTTATTGTTCGCGGTGGCCAGTAAAGGTGCCAGCCAAGGCAATCGGCTGGGCAAACTCAAAGATGATCTGCGCCTGCTGCAAGCACTTTGCCTGGCGTACTGGCGCGGTGAGTATCGCGCCATCAGTCCCAAGGCCGTGATATCGGTGGTGGCAGGTCTGATGTACTTTCTCAGTCCGCTGGATGCGATCCCGGATTTCCTTCCCATGTTCGGCATGCTCGATGACATCGCGGTGCTGGGTTGGCTGATGAAAGTTCTCGACGATGAACTCAATGCTTTCCGCGCCTGGCGCAAACGTCAGGCGCCGGAAAAGCTCGCTGTGGTCGAGCGGCTGCCTGATTCGCCAGAGCAACTTCAACTTCAGGGGCCGAAAAAACGCTGAGCCAATCAAGTCTCATCCACAGATAGATACCCCCCGCGACCTTAGCCGCTGTTAGGATTACACTTCTAGGGAAAAGTGCCGACTCGCTAAGTGTTGTTGTCCTACGGGGTAGTCATGGATATTCAGATAATTACACGCGAAGGCGAACCAGAATATGCGGTTCTGCCGTGGGCTCAGTATCAGGCTCTACTAAAAGCAGCAGGCATCAACGAAGCACCGTCGCAGCCGGCCCCAGCGCCGCTGGCGACAACCCGGGACCCGATTCTTCCAGGTCTTGATCAACTACGCAGTTTGCGCGAAGGGAAGGGCATCGCCATCGAGGCGCTCGCCCGCACGGTAGGCATCAGCCCGTCTTATCTGGCCATGATCGAAAGTGGCGAGCGTCAGCCCGACGCTGCGATTCGCCGCAGTCTGGCCTGGGAGTTGACGGTGCCAGGATGGAGGGATGAATCGTGAGCGTACGCATCAGTCGTCAACATTGGGACGGATTGCTGGGCGAGCTGGATCAGGCGCGCCGTCAGCGTCATCTCCTGACTTACCGGGCGTTGTTGGAGCGTTTGCAACTTCCCACGCCCGCCATGCAAACCCTGACCGCCGCGCTTGAACATCTGGCGGCGCTGGATGCCAAGGCCGAGCAGCCCTTGCGCAGTTCGCTGGTGATCAGCCAGGGTGCCAGCCGTCTGCCGCGCACCGGTTTCTTTGAATGTGTCGAGCGCCTCGGTCGATTTTCCGGACCGTCCGACGGCGTTGCCGCTGCGTCCTGGCATGCCTCGGAAGTGGTGCGGGTGTTCGAATACGAGTACCCCGAATCGGCGGAGGCTTGAGTGTTTTTACGACTCAAGGCGCGGCTCAGTTACTGGCTGGCGCGCAGGCTGTTTCACTGGCCGTGGTTTGTACGCAACCCCCGTGGCTGGAGCTGGCTTGAAGGTCAGTTCGCCCGCATGGCGAACCTGGGCGATGTCGGCGCCCAGAGCTTCTATGGCCACATCCTAGCCTTTCGTGGCGTCGGTCTGGGGGCACGCGAAGAGGGTGTTCGCCTGCTGCGTCTGGCGGCGCTGGCCGGTGATGGCAAAGCGGCCTATCAAGTCGGGGTGATCAGCCTCGCCGGGAGCGCGAGCAAAGCGCCGGATCCGGCTGAAGCGGCGCGGTTCTGGGGGATTGCCGCGAAGGCCGGGCATCCTCTGGCGCAGATCAAACTTCAGGAGTTGGCTTCCCGCGATTCCACGAAGTAACCGATTTTTCTGACGGAACCAAGTGGCGTAGGAGGAGACTTCTGCGCCACTCTTTTATGGGTGAATAGGTTTTAGCGAAACGCCCTACACCAAACACCTCCTCGCCTGACTTCTTTTCCCGCAGATCCCCCGCACAGTCCCTCGCGCCCTATTTCCTGTGCGAGAGATTGTTCATGTTCGACCCGGTTTTTCACGCGGCTTTTTGCCTGTCGGTGGGCTGATGGATCACATCGCCCGGATCGAGCAGGAACTCGAGCATTTTCCGAACACGCTGGCGCTTTACCGCCAACAGCTCTCGCGCTGGTTCAGCCAGGTCGCCGACAGGGCCAGCCACGCCACGGACATGCCCTCGCTGATGGGTATGGAGCGGGTGATCAAGCTGGGTAACTCCAGCGCCGTGGTCAGCAGCACTGACGACAATTTTTTCTCGACGGTTGCGCAGTGTCCACAAGGCGGAATCCTGCAGATCGAGAGCAAGTTCGAGTCGGTGTATGACGTTCCGTTGGGCAACATTCAGGTCGAGGTGATCGCGATAGAAGGCGGTCGGTTGACGCCAGTCACGCTGGATGAAAACGGCAAGGGGCAGTTCGAGGGCGAGGCGGGCAAGTTCTATCGTGTGCGGGTGCAGAGCGAGGTTACGCCGGAGCAGGTGGATGAGCTTTTTGAATCCTACGATGGGCTGACGCAGGCGCTGGAAACCTGGCTGCGCGGCGAGTGGGACGTCTTCAAACCACAGTGGTCTCAGTCGACGTTGCTGGCCGTGGGCAACGGGATGTTGGCCGGCAGTTGGGCAGCCATCGAGGGCGTGTGGGACGGCATCCAGTTGCTGTCGAACATTCTGCAAGATCCCGGCAAGTTTGTTGACCGGCTCGGCAGCGGCGCCAATCAGCTGAAGGAACTGGCGGAAAAAATCCCGGAGGCGATGGCAAAACTCCAGCTGCTGGCCAGTGATGAGGCGCTGTTGTCTCTGCTGTTGCGCACCGCCAGCCTCTGGCTGGAAATGCTGCCACCCAGTGTGATCGCCGGTGAAACCGCCAAGGCCGTGTCGGCGCTGGTGGTGGAGTTGCTAATCGACATTCTTATCGCCATCGTCCTGACCTGCGCTACGGCTGCGGGCGGGATTGCCTACCTGAAAATGCGTTTGGCCAGTCGCGGCGCGCAATTGATCAACGCGGTAACGCGGCTCGTCGAGGCGCTGTTCTCGATCCTCAATACCTTCATGGGGTATGTGGACCGCTACAAAAGAATCGCCGCCCGGGGTGTCGCGGCGGGGCTGAAAAAAGGCCGGATGCAGCTGCGCTGGAACGCGCGCAACAACACCACGTTAAAAAAACTCGAAGCCCACGACGACGCGCCGAAACAGGCGAAAAACCCCAACGGCGACAGCGCCGACACCGCCGCCCACACCGCCACCCACGGCTGCCCGGTGTCGCTGGTCAGCGGCGAGGAACTGCTGACCCTCAGCGACGGCACCCTCGACGGCATCTTGCCGTTTGAGTTCACCCGCCTGTATCGCACCAGCGCCGTGGAGCTCGACAGCGGCCTCGGTTTCGGCTGGAGCCACTCGCTGAGCCAGCGCCTGGAGATTGATGGCGACACGGTGCTGTGGATCGACCCCGAAAACCGCCGCACGCCGTTTCCGCTGCCGAGCCTGGCCCGCCCGGCGATCCACAACAGCCTGTCGCGGGCGGCGATCTACCTCGGCGATCAGCCGGATGAACTGATTCTGGCGCTGGCCGGCGAGTCGCCGCGTTTTTATCACTTTCACGACGGCCGCTTGAGCGCGATCAGCGACGCCTACGGCAACCGGCTGAGCGTGCAGCGCGATCTGGCCGAGCGTATCCAGCGCCTGGACAACGGCGCCGGGCGCTGCTTGCTGTTGCGCTACGACCGCCGCCATTTGATCGCCGTCGACTACCAGCGCTTTGACCTCGGCGACGACCAACCGGCGGCCTGGGTGACGCAACAGACGCTGGTCAGCTACCGCTACGACGCCCGCGGCCGGCTGATCGAAGCGACCAATGCCGTCGGCGACAGCGAGCGCTACGACTACGACGAACAGCACGTCATCCTGCAGCGGCAACTGGCCGGCGGCGCGAGTTTCTACTGGGAGTGGGAAAAGTCCGGCAAGGCGGCCAGATGCATCCGCCACTGGGCGTCCTTTGCGCAGATGGACACCCGCTATGCCTGGGATGACGACGGCGGCGTGACGCTCCGGCACGCCGACGGCAGCCAGGAAAGCTACGTCCACGACGAGCAGGCGCGGTTGGTGCGCCGGGTCGCGGCCGACGGCGGCGAACTGCTTAAGGCTTATGACCAGCAAGGGCGACTGGTCGCCGAACAGGACGCCCTGGGCGCGGTCACCGAATACCGCTACGACGAGGTCGGACGGCTGATCGCGCTACTGCCACCGGACGATGAGCCAACGTCCTACGAATACCGCAACGGTTTCCTGCACGCCCGTTATCGCGGCCAGGCCAAATGGACTTACCGGCGCAATGCCCAGGGCGATATCACCTGGCTGATCGACCCCGACGGCCAGAGCACCTACCACGAGTACGACGCGCAAGGCCGTTTGCTGCTGATCCGCTACCCGGACCACAGCTTTCATCGGTTCGCCTGGAACCGCCTCGGCCAGTTGCTCGAGGAAACCCTGCCCGACGGCGGACGCCGGCAGTATGCCTACGACGCGTTGGGGCGGCGGACCACGCTCGAGGACGAATTCGGTGGCGTCACCCGTTACCAGTGGGACGCCGTTGGCCGACTGCAACAGACGATTCTGCCGACCGGCGCCCGCCGCACCTTCAGCTACAACGCCTACGGACGGGTCACCGCCGAGCGCGACGAACTGGAGCGCATCACCCGCTACGAATACGCCGACGACCTGCACCTGGTCAGCCGACGGATCAACCCCGACGGCAGCGAACTGAAGTACCGCTACAACCACGCACAACTGTTGCTGACCGAAATC